>CAZQOT010000001.1:0-35218 GCA_964595115.1 uncultured Muribaculaceae bacterium
AAGAAATATGTAAAAACGTAATCCCAATATTCTTTTATAAAATCAATTCTATGTAATGGAATATTTAATTGCTCACATACCCTTAATGCATCATTATAATCTTGTTCTTGAGTACATATATCATTATTTAAATATGGATTACCTAGAATATCATTATTAATTGATGTATCCCAGTTACGCATAAAAAGACCAATGACTTCGTATCCAAGTTCTTTTAATAAGTATGCTGCAACCGAAGAATCTACTCCACCACTCATACCAACAACAACTTTTTTCATAGGTAATCACCTCGCTAAAATTATATCACGAATAAATTAAAAAGCCTATAAATAGGCTTTATTTTATTAATAATGTAAATAATTTCATAATGTATGGTGATACAAACGCTTCTATTAATGATGATATTACCATAACTATAATGCTAAATATCATAATAAAACTATATCGATTAATTACCTCATTAAAATTAATAGTTTTTTTCTTTACTACAGCCTCTAAAAGATTAAATGAAAATCTAAGAGCATAATAACTAATCATTAGAATTACTATTAATGATATTATATAATGAGGAAAAATATATGTTAATCCCCCTACTACTCCTATTAATTTATATTTTGCTATTATAGCTGCTATACTAAAACCAATCATAAAACCCCTTAAGAATAACATAATAATAATTACTGGAATACCAATAATAGATATTCCTAATATCCATATAGCAGTTATATATAATAAATTTGATGTAATACTATTTTTTAGGGCATTATTAAAATCAATATTGTTACTCTTTATTTTATTAAAGAAACTACTTATTTGATTGATTACAGTATTTTTATCAGTTTCATTTATTATTGTTATAAATAAAGACCCAAATATTACACCTATGATGAAAATAAGTAATAAAAAAAGATATAATCTTTTGGTTTTAATAGTAGATAATTGTAGTTTAGATAATAGCTTGTTCACATTTTCACCTCTAATCAATTATATTTTCGAGATTTGAAAATATGAATCTTTCTTAAAATTTATAATTATGATATAATACTTTTAGTTATAAAGGAGGCGACCATTTTGAATAAAAAAGTTGTTAAAGTAATAACTTGGCTAGCTGCTATTGGTATGATTGGTGGTACTATTGCTACCATTGTGGCTCCTCTCTTTGGATTATAAAAAATAATACACTAGGTATTATTTTTCTTTTTAAAATCAAATCTAATTATTGCAATTAAAGCAGATATTATTATGATAACATTACCAATGACACTAACATATGCTCCAATAACAAAATTAAACAAGATATAGGTGTAGGATTTTATTAATGATACAAGTCTTATTAATGAAACATTATCTTGCCATATAGCATAGATGAATATAATTGACATAACGATTGGAATAGAACTGTTTAAATCCTTAATGGTAAATATTCCTGTTATCCCCATTAATAAAATAAATATTATTAACATATAAGGAGGTGTTTTTTTAGTGTTTTTATTGTTATAATAAAACATTATTGAACTAGCTAAGGCTGCTATATCCATGAATGCTGCACTCCAAGCTCCTAATAAAAAATATTGAATAGCAAAAAAGATATATGCAATTACATGAAATTGTAATATTCTTTTTTTATCATTTTGTTGAAGACTTATTATATAGCATATTAATCCTAAAAAACTAAATATTTGAGCTGTTACTTCCATATTACCACCAAATTCATTATAACATAAAAGATGGGATTTTCATCCCATCCTTCCCTAGTTTTCAGTTTCTTCTAACATATGGGTAATAAATATTCCATACCCTTTGGTTGGGTCATCGACTATTACGTGGGTCACAGCTCCAATAATCATTTCATCTTGAATGATGGGGCTACCACTCATCCCTTGCACAACACCACCAGTAGCTTCTAATAATTTAGCATCAGTAATGTTAAATAAGATGTTTTTGATTTTTTGACGCTCATCATTTATTTTAATAATGTTAATATCAAATTGCTCAACTGTCTCATCTTTAATAACGGTTAGAATTGATGCTTTTCCTAGCTTTATTTCACTTGGTAAAGCTACTTTATATAGTTTTTTGTTTGAAAAATTAGTATTGAATGAACCAAATATTCCGGTATCGGTGTTTTCTGCAATCTTTCCGTAAATGGTATTAGTGTAATACTTAGCACTTTTTTCCCCAGGAGTTCCATTTGTACTTTTTATGATTCCTTGAACCTCGGATTTAAATATTTTCCCATCTCTTACCTCAATTTTTTGCCCTGTATTTTTTTCCATTATTTCATGTCCTAGTGCTCCAAAGTTTTTGGTGTTAGGATCAATGAATGTTAAGGTACCAATCCCATTAATAGTATCTTTTACATATAAACCAGTTTTATAAAGGTTTTCTTCATTTTTTACTAGTTTTAAGTTTGTAATGTTGGTTTTGTTGTAACGCATATATGTAATTAATATACTAGATTTATCTTCATCAGCATTTATTTTATCAACCATTTGATTGATGTTGTCAACTTTTTCATTATTGATAGCGATGATTTTATCACCTAGTTTAAGACCAGCGTCACGTCCTGGATATGTATCGTTAATTTTGTATAAACCAACTACGATAATACCTTTAGAATTGATTTGTATGCCAATGTTTTCTCCACCAGCAATGATGTAGTCTGAATAGGCAAAAGCACTTGTGGGTAAAATAAGAAGTGTTAGAATGAAACTACACAGGATGTTTCTCGCTTTTTTTAAAAACATAAAAACATCTCCTCTAAATTATCAATAGACTACATTACTATTGTGGATTAGATAAGATGTTATTAACCTAGACAATATATGGTATTAATTCTGATGTTTTCTTACCTTAATAGTACCATCATCAACTTTCGATTTATAATATTCAAAAGCATTTTGAATTATCGTTATGACATTCAATAGCATTTTGTTAATTACATGTCAATTCACAATTTTTTGGTTAATTGAGGTATATATCCAGTAACGTAATAAATTTCCAATATTCTATCCTTTTCCAATTGATCTTTTGCTGCAATATATTTTTTAGCTGCTTCAAGTACTCCTCTTTTTACATCTTCTTTATCGATTCCAAGTTCGTTTAAATCTTCTGTAATTACTCTTTCAAATTTCAATTGTCCCTTTTGAAACGATTCAAAATATGGATCATTAACGTTATATAGTTGAAAGCATTCATAAACTTTTTTTAAGGCATCAGGATAGGCATAATATTCAATAGGCTGATAATTATGCAACAAAAATGTAGTTCTATATGTCTTAAGTTTTGAATTATGTTGATATTCTTTTAAGCCGATTCTATAATTGCGATCAATATATAATTTTGAAGAAACTAAATTGAGCCTTATTTCGTTAGTTCTATTACTATTATCTCCATTCATTACGTTATTATAATCATCTAAACGTATTTGAGCATGATTTAACTGATATAATGCCTCAATATATGAAGTGTTGTATTCAATAATAATATCAAAATTAATATATATATTATTGTTATCGGTATATATTCCAGTATCAATACTATAATTTGGAATAACACATGCACAAGGTCTAGATGATAACGTTGATTTAATTACTTCTATTTCTCTAATTATTTCTAAAAAAATATCTTTTCTAGTATGTGTCCAAGAAGATAAATTGAAAAATCTTTCTAATGATTTTAATCTAACATTCAAATCAATAGTCAACCATTCATTACTTTTAAAAAAATCTTTTAAGTTATTTTTTTGTTCAGTCACTAACTCAAATAGTTTTTCCATTATCTACACCACCTTAAAATTATTTATAAAAAAAGATGAAATATATCATCTTAATTTTCTGAAACATTAAAATCTTCTAGCTTGCCATTTTCAGCTAAAATCTTGTTGACTTGTTCTTCTGCTTTTTTTAATTTGTCTGAACTACTCTTAACTATTTTCATTGCTTCCGTATATTTATTGATAGCATCATCTAAATTAACATCTCCTGATTCTAATTCTTTGATAATAGTTTCTAGTTCTTTCAATTCTTCTTCAAGAGTTTTCTCATTATTTTCCTTAGCCATTTTAATTCTCCTTTATATTAATAACATTGGCATTTATAATACCCTTGCTAAACATTATATCAATATTATCATTAAGTTTCAAATTATTTATTTTTTCAATAGCTTTATTATCTTTTTTGACAATAGTATATCCTCTTTTTAGAGTGTTTAATGGATTTAAAACATCTAATTTTTCAATAAATTTTTCTAGTTTGTTTTTAGGTTTATCTAATAATTTAGATGGATTATTTAGAACATAACTTTGTTTAATATGATTAAGTCTATTATTGTTCTTATCAATTATATTTAAAATAATTGAATTAAATTTATCTAAGTAACTATCTAGCATTTGCTCTTTAACTTCATACATACGCAATGGATTGGTTAAGACATAGCTATCCTTTAATTTTTTTAAAATTATTTTATAATTATCAATTTTATTTGATAATACTTTACTAGCCCTTATTTTCATGTTATCAATGTAATTTAGAACATCAATCATATTAGGGACCGCTATTTCAGCGGCTCCTGTAGGTGTTGCTGCTCTAACATCGGCTACAAAATCACTGATTGTAAAGTCTATTTCATGGCCGACGGCACTGATAGTTGGAATCTTACACTCAAATATTGCTCTGGCAACATCTTCTTCATTAAAGGGCCATAAATCTTCAATTGAACCACCACCCCGCCCAATTATTAATACATCAATCTCAAATTCCTGAGCTTTCTTGATTTGTTTTACGATATTTGCATGTGCATCAGCGCCTTGGACTAATGATGGGAATATAATTGTTTCTACTAGTGGAAATCTTCTTTTCAAAGTTGATAATATATCTTTGATAGCAGCACCGGTAGGAGCTGTAACTATTCCTATTCTTCTTGGTATTTTTGGTATAGGTTTCTTATGCTTAGGATCAAATAATCCTTCACTGTCTAATTTAGCTTTCAATTGCTCAAAAGCAATATATAAATTACCAATACCATCTTCCTGCATCTCATCGATATATATTTGATAATTACCAGTTGGTTCATAAATACTTATTTTACCTTTGACTAATACTTTCATTCCATCTTCAGGAGTAAACAATAGTTTAGAGGCATTTGAGATAAACATAATAGCCCCTATTCTACTGTTTTCATCTTTTAAAGTAAAATATAAGTGCCCTCTTGTATGAGGCTTAAAATTAGATATTTCGCCTTTTAAATAGACAGTTTGTAAATGCTCATCATTTTCAAACTTATATTTTAAATAACGAGAGATGGCAGTAATAGACAAATACTTATCATCATTCATTTTAGCACCTACTTTTCATGATAGATACTGTCCAACACACCATTAATTAAATCTTTAACAGCATCATCTGAATATGATTTTGCCAATTCAACGGCTTCGTTGATACAAATAATTCCAGGAGTATCAGTATATATCATTTCATATATGGCCATTCTTAAAATAGCTTGATCAGTTTTCCCTAAACGATCTATTGACCAATCTTTTAAATATTTATGAGCTTTATCATCAATAGCTTTTAAATTATTTACAACACCAAAAACCATATCTTTAACAAATTCATTATCTATTTCAATATTTTCTTTAATAACTTCATCGATGTTATAATTAACTTTATTTTTATCATACATCGATATTTGATAAAGAATAGTCATAATAATTTTTCTAAGTTCACTACGATTGTAATGCATATCAATCACCTATAATGATTTTATCATATTAAACTTTAAATTTCTACTAAATTAAGTTATAATTAAGTAGTGGGTGGTAATTTTGGAAAGTAGCAATGCTGTAAAAATGTTTATCTTAAATCCAGTTGCAGGACCAGATGATATGAGATTAATAAATAATCGTAATTATTGTTTAGAAAATTATGTATATTCCCAAGGACTTGATTACTTTGACGTTGTTCATCGCACTAAAGAACGTGGAGATGCTAAGTTATTAGCTCAAGAATTTGCTAGTAAGTATGATAATCCAACTATATTTTGCCTTGGTGGAGATGGAACAGTTAGTGAAGTAATTAATGGTATTGGTAATAATGATGTTATTTTAGTTATTAATCCTTGTGGGACTGGTAATGATTTTGTAAAAACTTTCTTTGGAAGAGATAGAAAAATAATAATGCAAAATTTTTATGAATGTGTATCTAATGGTATAATTGAAGAAATAGATATTGGCATAATAAATAATAATATAAGAGTATTAAATGGTTTATCTATAGGACTTGATGCTAGGGTTGCTAAAATAGCCTCCTTAATGAAAAATAAAAGTTATATCAAAGCTATCCCTAAAGCCTTATCAGATTTTGAATATCCTGAAGTAAGGATAACGTATTTTAGTGATAAACTAAAACACATGATTACATTAAATCAAAAAATAACCCTACTTTCTTTAAACAATGGAAAATACTATGGTAAGGGTGTTAAAATTGCGCCTAAAGCCGACTTGTCTGATGGTCTTTTTGATATTTGTCTAGTTGATAAGATTCCTAAAGCTATTGTGCCTGTGTTTTTCCCTTTTGCTTTAGCAGGAATACATAAGTGTTTGTTTCCATTTGTTCATTTTGATAAAACAGATTATATTAAAGTTGAATCTGATCTTCCTTTTAATTATCAATATGATGGTGAATCAGGGATTACTAACGAATTAGAACTAATAGTTGATAAGACAGTTAAGATTATAAGACCTAGAAAAAACCACTAAATGATAGTGGTTTTATTTTGCTTCTATAATTAATTTTATAGCAGTACGTTCCTCCCCTTCGATGATTATGTCAGCAAAGGCTGGAATGCATACTAAATTTTTACCGCTTGGAGCTACAAAACCCCTTGCTATGGCAATTGCTTTTATTGCTTGATTAAGTGCCCCAGCACCTATTGCTTGTATTTCAACTGTCCCCTTTTCTCTAAAAACATTAGCTAGAGCGCCAGCAACTGAATTAGGATTTGATTTAGATGAAACTTTAAGTGTTTCCATGAATGATAAGACCTCCTCTATGATTTACAATATAATATATGCAGGAAGACTTATTATAGAATATAAAAGGAAAAATTATAACTGTCAACTAAGCATTTTGTCTTTTCTTACATTAATAGATTTATGATATAATATTACTATAATAGGATAAGGTGTTATATGTTAAAATCTGTTTTAAGAGTATTGAACATAACGTTAATTATATTGGGTTGTTTATCAATTTATTTATATGTAGAAGAAAATAATATAGTTGATGAAATATGGTCATACTATACTAAAGAATATTCTACAATTGTTACTAATGAATATGGTATTAATAAAGAAAATAATTATTTTCAAAAAAGTGATAATTTTAAACCTCAAACTAGACTTGATTTATTAAATATTTATTATACGGTTATATCATCAGATAGTGATTCATTTACTTTTTATTGCCCCAATGATTATTCTTCTTGTATTGAAGATATAAAAGGTATTACCAATGATAGTTCATTATTATCACATATTAATAATTTTGTTCATCCTTTAAATTCATATAAAAGAGTTAAAACTACTTATTCAAATTTTGGTAAGATAACGATAAGTGTTATTAGATTGTATAGTGATAAAAAGAAAGAGTTAATAAATAATAAGATTGATGAATTATATTCTATACTTGTATCTAGCAATCGAAGTTCAACTGAGAATATCAAAAAAGTTCATGATTATATAGTAAATAATGTTACTTACGATACATCATATGAACAAGGTAATTCTATACATGAATCTAATACTGCTTATGGCGCTTTATTTGAAGGATATGCTGTATGTAGTGGGTATACTGATTTAATGAGTATCTTCTTAAATAAAATGGGTATAAATAATTATAAAGTATCAAATGATACACATATATGGAATTTGGTTTATTTAGATGGCAAATGGTTACATTTAGATGCAACTTTTGATGATCCAGTGTCTAGCAATGGAAAAAATTATTTGTCACATGATTATTTCCTTATAAGTACTGACAAACTAAAAGAATTAGATAAAAAGGATAATAAAAATTCTCATGTCTTCAATGAAGAAATATATTTACTACAATAAAACCAAAGCATCTACTTTGGTTTTATTATGAATTAAAATGTATTCTAAGCTTGAAAAAATAGTATGTGAAAAAGTTAATAATTACAATTAAATTAGTTAATATAATTGTATAAGTGTCTATTTTAAAAACTTTCAAAATAATAGTATTAACAAATAGAATAATTAATAAACAAATAATTAATATATAAATTACCTTTTTCTTACTGGCAGTAACTTTGAAAATCGTATTTTTAAAGCCTTGCCATAGAGCAAAAGCATTTATAATGATTACTGCTAAAATGTTTAATATGGAGTTTTCAAAGTTATAAATAGTTCGTATGGGTACAATAAAACAAAAGAGATAACTCCATAGAAAATAATAAAAACAAAATTTAATTGATACCCCAAAAATTGACAACATACAACATCCGTCCCTCTTTCTAAAAAAATAACATCAAAAATGTTATTTGTATGTTCTAATAATTTTCAGATAGAAGTTGGTAATATGCTTTTGGATGTGCGCACACTGGGCATATTTCTGGTGCTGAGGTGCCAACATGAACATTTCCGCATTCACGGCATATCCATGTAACTTCTTCATCTTTAGCAAATACTTTATTATTTTTTACATTTTCGTATAAAAATCTATATCGTTTTTCATGACGTTCTTCAATTTTAGAAATCTTCTCAAATAATACGGCTATATCATTAAACCCTTCTTCTCTTGCTATTTTAGCAAATTCAGGATATAAAACAGTAGCTTCGTCCTTTTCTCCATTAGCAGCGTATTCTAGATTTTCAAGTGTTGTTCCAATATCACCTGCCGGATAAGAAGCCGTAATTTCTACTTCCCCACCCTCTAGTTTTTTATAAAATAATGATGCATGTTCCCTTTCGTTATCAGCTGTCTCTAAAAATATAGCTGCTATCTGTTCAAAACCTTCTTTTTTAGCAGTCGATGCATACATTTCATACCTTCTTTTAGCTTGACTTTCTCCAGCAAAAGCTTTCAATAAATTTTGTTCAGTCTTTGTTCCTTTTATCATATTTATTCCTCCTTTATCATTTATAATTATATCATAAAGTACCAAAAAAGGAATTGAAATTCCTAATTAAATCTATAAATAATTTTGTTTTAATGCTGTTACATATTGATCAATCATATCATGCAAATCATCAGGACTCATGAATATTACTACACTATCATGATGATTCATTAATTTTGATGCATCATCTCGTTTAATACTTTCCCCATTATTTAATAAATCTATTATTAAATTATTTGTTACACCTGGATAATTGCTTTCTTTTTCTCTACTTGGATATACATCTAAAATATATGATTTATCTATAGTATTTAAAACATTAGCTATTTCTTTATGTAAAGCTTTGGTACGTGAATAAGTATGGGGTAAAAAGACTCCTATTATTTTTTTATCAGGATATTTTTGTTTAGCTGCTTCAATTACTGCTTTTATCTCGGTTGGATGATGAGCGTAATCATCAATAATAATCATATCTTTTACAAATATTTCACTAAACCTTCTTTTAGCTCCTTCATAAGTTGTTAGATAATAAGCTACTTTATCTATATTTAAACCTTCTAAATAGGCAGTAGCAATGACAGCTAAAGAATTTAAAATCATATGTTTACCAAAAAGATTAATTTTAAAGTTATTAATTAATTTATCTTTGAAAAATACATCAAAGGTGAATCCCTTGGTAGTAGATACAACATTAGTAACTTTAAAATCATTATTATCATTAAAGCCATATAAATATACTTCTTTATTCATTTTACTTTTGATTTCTTTGATATTTTCATCATCGCCGTAAGCAATTATTTGCTTATTTGTTTGGTTGGCAAATGATATATAAGCATCTTTTATATCCTCTAAATCTTTATAATAATCAACATGATCAAGTTCAATATTTGTAATGATGGTCGTATTAGGATAATAATTTAAAAAATGCCTACGATATTCACAAGCCTCAATAATAAAATTGTTGTTATCTTTGTTTGCATAACCTGTGCCATCACCAATTAAATAATTAGTGCCTATAATATTATTAAATACATGGGACATAATTGATGTGGTTGTCGTTTTACCATGACATCCACAAACAGCTATAGTGTCATATTTTTTCGATAATTCACCTAATAATTCATAATATCCATATTTTTTTATACCTAATTTATTTGCTTTGATAAGTGCTGGATTATCTTCTTTTATAGAAGCTCCAACAATAGCTATCATGTCATTTGTTATATTAGCATTTTCGTAAGGCATTATTTCAATTCCTCTTTTATCTAAAGCAATTTGTGTAAAGAAATAATCCTCTTTATCTGAACCGTTAACATTACAACCCAAATCAAACATAATTTGAGCTAATGAACTCATACCAGATCCTTTTATACCAATAAAATGATATGTCATTAAGCTTTCCTCCTAGCAGTTGTTGAATTATATGTATATGTTTGACTACGAATTTCTTGTATTTTGTTATAACAAGGATTATGCTTACAAAATGGAATATATGGGTAATCATTTAATGAAAATTGATAATGTAATTCATAATCTTCTATGAAACCTAAGTGTTTTGCAATCATTAAAGAATGTTCATTATCTTTTGCTATTTCAAGAATAATAGTTTCCAAATTAAAAGGATTTGCTAGAAATATGGAATTACAAATTTTATTCAATAATCTAGTTCCATATTTTTCGGGCAAATGACGATATTTCTTGTGAATAGCATATTCAATTGTTACAGCATTATCAATACATCTAGTATTCTTAACCGTAAAAAGGCCTATATATTCATTAATTGATTTATCTCTGACAAGAAATGCTAAAGAAATATTATCTGAAGTGCATTCTATTGATTTTTTAATATCTCCAGCAATATTATTAATATATTTATTAATATAATTATCGCTCTCAATTTCATTTAAGAATTTTTTTTGTTCGGGATCAAATTTGTCATAAAAAACAAATTTGATTGTTGAATCTTGATTTAGTAACTTCTCCATATATAACTCCTACTTGTTGTGTTTATTAAATTATATCATATTTTATATCAAAATTTCTATATTATCATTATTAAAATCAACTGTGATGTTATCGCCATAGTTTATTTTTTCTTCAATTAGTTGCTTAGCTATTTCGGTTTCTATATGTCTTGAAATAAACCTTTTAAATGGTCTAACTCCATAGTTAATATCGTAAGCACTATCAATGATATGTTCAATGGCTTTATTTGTAATATTTATAGTTAAGTTGTACTCATTTAATCTTGTTTCTAGTTCTCCTATGATTTTTCTTATAATTTTACTAATGATATCCTTAGACAATGAATTAAAGATAATTATTTCATCTATTCGATTTAAGAATTCTGGTCTGAATGTTTTTTTCATCAAATCAAGGACTAGGTCTTGACCTTTATTTTCTAAAATATATTCACTACCTATATTAGATGTCATAATAATTATAGTGTTCTTAAAATCAACTACTCTACCATGACTATCTGTTATTCTACCATCATCAAGAATTTGAAGCAAAATGTTAAATACATCATGATGAGCTTTTTCAATTTCATCAAATAAGACAATACTGTAAGGATTACGCCTAACAGCCTCTGTTAATTGACCACCTTCATCGTAACCGATATATCCTGGGGGAGAACCAATTAAACGAGAAACATTAAATGCTTCCATATATTCACTCATATCTATTCTAATCATATGGCGTTCATCATCAAACAGTTGATATGCTAAGGTTCTAGCAACTTCTGTTTTGCCTACTCCCGTAGGACCAAGGAAGATGAATGAACCAATTGGACGATTAGGATCTTTTATACCTGCTCTAGCTCTAATAATAGCCTCACTGACAAGTTTTAGAGCATCGTCTTGACCAATGACACGTTTACTCATTTCCACTTCAAGATTGAGGAGTTTTTCTTTTTCACCCATAGCAAGTTTTGTAACAGGAATGTTAGTCCATTTTGAAATGATGCTTGCTATTGATTCTTCAGTAACAGTATCACTAAGCATTTTATTTTCATCTTTTGCTTTTAATTCTTTTAATTCTTTTTCAAGAGTTGGAATTTCACCATGACGAATACGGGCAGAAGTCTCTAAATCATATTTGTTTTCAGCTTGTTCTAATCTAAATTTTGCATTCTCAAGTTCACTTTTTTTCTTATTAATTTTTTCGTTAATATTTTTTTCTTCTTCCCAAGCTTTACGCAACTCACTTTCTTTAGCTTTCAAAGTTATTAATTCATCATTTATAGTATCTAATCTTTTTTTGCTAGTGTCATCTTTCTCTTTCTTTAAAGCATGGCTCTCTACCTCAAGTTGCATTATATTTCGTGTTAAAGTATCTAATTCAACAGGTACTGAATCCATTTGAACTTTGATAGTAGCACAAGCTTCATCGACTAAATCAATAGCTTTATCAGGTAAAAATCTATCTGTAATATAACGATTAGATAAATTAGCGGCAGCAATAAGAGCTTTATCTGAAATGTTAACACCATGATGAACCTCATATCTTTCTTTTAATCCACGAAGAATTGTAATGGTGTCTGTTACAGTTGGTTCACTAACCATAACCTTTTGAAATCTACGTTCTAAGGCACCATCTAATTCAATGTATTTACGATACTCATTTAAGGTGGTTGCTCCTATACAATGAATTTCACCTCTAGCAAGCATTGGCTTTAACATGTTAGAAACATCCATAGCACCTTCTAATCTACCAGCACCTACTATCATGTGAATTTCATCAATAAACATAATAATGTTGCCATCACTGTTTTTTATTTCTTTTAAAACAGCTTTAAGTCTTTCTTCAAATTCCCCTCGATATTTAGCACCTGCTATTAAGGCACCCATATCTAATTCCCAAATAGTCTTATCTTTTAAACTGTTTGGTACATCACCAGCCACTATTCGTCTAGCTAAACCTTCGACAATAGCGGTTTTACCAACACCTGGTTCACCTATTAAAACAGGATTATTTTTTGTTTTACGAGATAAAATACGAGTAATGCTACGAACTTCCTCATCACGACCAATAACAGGATCTATTTTACCGTCTTTAACATCTTTAACGATATCACGACCATACTTTTCTAAAACATTTTCTAAATTTTCTTGATAATCATTCATGATAATCACCTCAATATAATTATAATATACAAAATAGCACTCGTCAATACCGAGCGCTATTTCTGCTATACTACATTTTAATAATTTATTCCAACCATATCTTTGTAATAACTGTGTCGTGAGCCATTCTATATCCACCTAACCAAAAATTAAAATGAATATAGTATTCTCCTTGATATGTACTAATATCTAAACTTCCTTCATATTGGGATTCATCATCGGGAAAATAAAAATTAGAAACAAACTGGTCGGTATCATCCATTTTATTATCATTTATACTTATATGTGATGCCCATGCGTTATCAGTAGTAGTTGTGTATTGCACTTTTAATGTATTATATCCAGTTGTATCGACTTTGTTTTTGGTTGTTATTACAATACCATTACCAGCAGGTGTCATGTTTTCTTCAATATGTATGGCTATGTTATTTGCATTAAAAGTTATTGTAGTACCAGGTTGAAGATAGGTATCTCCAATTTCCCAATCATCAGTTCCAATGCCTTCATTATACAGGTAATAATTTAATCCCAGATCGCAACTATCTTCACTTACCTCAATATTATGATATGAACCACATGCACTCCTATAATATATTGTTTTCTATATTTTAGAATAACATAGATATACGCTTTTTGCAACCAAAGAATATAAAGGACGTGTAAAAAAATGATAATTTAAAATTTTAGAACATATTTGCAATGTCTTTTAATGATGATATACATCTATATTCAAGATGGTCTCTTTTTTCTTTAGTAAATTTCACACTTATACCTCCAGCATCTTCCCAGATACGAAGATTGCCAGAATGATCATCTACTAAAATGCAATCTTTACAATTACGAGTAGCTGCAGTTTTAGGAAATTTCTTTGGTACACATATAACATCAACATTACCATTAATATTTTTATTGATAAATTTAAATTTAGCTTCCATTTCCTTAAAACTGCCGACATGAGATAAAATAGCAATATTGAATTTGTTACTACTCACTAAATAATTAATATGTTTAATACTATCATTTATTGGTGGAGTTATTTGCAAAAAATTATCCCAATCTATTTCACTAATTATTTTAGTGATTTTTTCAACATCTTCTGTTGTTACTTTTTTATTAATGTTGCGTATATGTAATTCATAATCAGTTTCTTCAATCTTTTTATACATTCCAACTATTGTATCTAAAATAACACCATCAAAATCAATATATAAATTCTTTTTCATTTTTTCACCTTACTGCTTCCTTTATCAATATTTCCTTCCTTCCAGCACTGATAACATAAACCAGTGTATGATTCATCCCCTCCAATTTGTACTTCATCTCCTTCATATACAATTATATATTTTTTACTTACTTCGTCAAACATATATCTAGCATTCACAATTTTGTTTCTCCCACATTTACATTTTGATTCAAGTGCTATTATAACATCTGCTAATTCGAAGGCTCTCATACTGCCAGGAAATAATGTTGTTTTAAAATTACCTCTTAAACCATATAACTTAACATTAATATTTAACGTATCTACAATATCTTTGAATTGTTCAATTTGCAATGGAGTCAAAAACTGAGCTTCATCGACAATAATATAAGTTGTATAAAGCAAATTATAACTGAATTTTTTAATAATGTCATCACTAGGATTAATTAATAAGGCGTCAGCTTCAATGCCATTAATTCTAGACTTAATAATTTCCGTACCATCTCTAGTATCAATTGATGGTTTCATCAATAAAGTTGGATGTTTTTGATCTTTTAAATCATAATACTCGATTAATGCCTTCGTTGTTTTCCCGCTGCCCATTGTCCCATAAATATAAAAAAGTTCCGCCATTTTATCACCTCACTACTATGTAATGAGATTATAACACAAACATGTGTACGGGTAAATATATTATGCAACAAAATGTTGTTATTTACCAAATTTTCTATTTCGATTATTGTATTCGTTGAGAATTAAATCGAAATCTTGACATGTAAAGGCCGGCCAATATGTGTCAATAAAGAACAATTCTGCATATGCAAGCTGAAATATCATATAATTGCTTATCCTTTGTTCTCCACTTGTTCTTATTAGTAAATCTATATCAGGTAATTGATTATATAAATAATTCTTAAATGTATCATTATCAAGCTTATTGGTATCAACTTTTTCTTTTACTATCTTCTTAACAGCATCTATTATTTCTGTTTGCCCTCCATAATTAAGACATATATTGAATATATAATCATTGTTTACTGTTTCCTTCTCAAGCTTTTCCATCGCCTTTACCAATGAATTTGATAATTGTTCTCTATTACCAGAAAAAATAACTTTAATATTTTCTTTTTTAATTTTTTCTCCCTGAGATTTAAAGAAACTCAAGAATAGTGACATAAGGTTGTCAACCTCATCTTTACTTCGATTAAAATTTTCAGTTGAAAAAGCAAATACACTTAATACTTTTATTCCTTTCTTGAATATATGTTCCGTTATTTTAACAATATTGTTTGCTCCTTTTTTATGTCCTTCTTTTATTGATAATCCATGTTCTTTAGCCCACCTTCTATTACCATCGAGGATAATAGCTACATGATTAGGTATTATTAATTCTTTCACCTATTCTCACCTTCCTGTAATTTTAGTATAGCATTATATAATGTATAACTCAATTATTTAATTTAATAAAGCTTTGCATTTCCCTTCTAACTATGTTAAAAGGTTTAATTGTATGTAAATTATCAATGAATATAAGAGTTGCATAGCGGCAATTACTTTTAGCAATCCAAAAATCTTCATCTAAATGTAATTGATTATTATATTTTTCTTTAATAATTTCTATATTTGTTTTTTGAAGATCAAAAAATATAATTTTTTTTATATTAAAATATCCAATTATTTTTCCTCCAGATTTTTTTATAAATACAATATCATCTTTATTAATATTTTTATAAGGATGTATTTTATTCTTTGAAAAACGAGACTCAATAGTTTTTTTACCACTCAACATTAAAGAAAGATATGGTTCGTTGAAAATACCTAAATGAATGGCTTTTCCTTTTATCATTTTTAAATCATTATCGCATAAATTATAAATAATTTGTTTATATATTTCATTTTTCATAAATCACCTTATTAATTAAAGTATAGCATAATTTTAATAATTAAAAGAACACATTTGTGTTCTTCGTTTATTTATTTTCATTTAATTTTGCTTGAGCAGCTGCTAATCTTGCAATTGGAACTCTGAATGGAGAGCATGATACATAATTCAAGCCTGCTTTGTGACAGAATTCTATTGAACTGGGTTCCCCACCATGTTCACCGCAGATTCCTAATTTAATATCAGTTCTAGTGCTTTTACCTTTTTCAACAGCTATTTTTACTAATTCACCAACACCTACTTGATCTAACTTAGCAAAAGGATCTGATTCAAAGATATTTTTGTCATAATAATCGTTTAAGAATTTTGAAGCATCATCTCTTGAGAATCCAAATGTCATTTGCGTTAAATCGTTAGTTCCAAATGAGAAAAATTCTGCTTCTTTGGCTATTTCATCAGCTGTAATAGCCGCTCTTGGGATTTCTAGCATTGTACCAACAAGATATTTTAAATTTACCCCCGAATCTCTAATAATAGAGTCTGCTGTTTCAACCACTATATTCTTAATATATTTAAACTCTTTTACTTCTCCTACTAATGGAATCATTATTTCAGGTATTACAGTCATACCTTCTTTATTGACATTAATAGCAGCTTCAATAACAGCTCTTGTTTGCATTTTAGCAATTTCAGGATATGTTATAGATAATCTACATCCACGATGTCCCATCATTGGATTAAATTCATGCAGTGAAGTGATTCTTGCCTTTAGGGACTCGAATGTCATACCAAGTTCTTTAGCAAGTGATGTAATTTCAACATCAGTATGAGGTAAGAATTCATGTAGAGGTGGATCTAAATAACGTATTGTTACTGGAAATCCTTTCATAGCTCTAAATAATCCTTCAAAATCAGTTCTTTGCATTGGTAATAATTTCGCTAAGGCAATTTCTCTTTGTTCTAATGTCTCAGCTGTTATCATTTGTCTCATTGCAAAGATTCTATCTGCAGCAAAGAACATGTGTTCAGTTCTACATAAACCAATACCTTCTGCTCCAAACTTCATAGCCTGTTCTGCATCTCTTGGCGTATCAGCATTAGTTCTAACTTTTAATGTTCTAACTTCATCTGCCCAAGCCATAAAGGTTTTGAAATCACCACTAATTTCTGGTTCAACCGTTTTAATTTGTTCACCATAAACGTTACCGGTAGAACCATCTAAACTCATATAGTCTCCTTCATGAAAATCTTTACCATCTTTGGTTGTTAAAGTTTTTGTTTCTTCATTTATTTTTAACTCACCACAACCGCATACACAGCATTTACCCATACCTCTTGCTACAACAGCAGCATGAGAGGTCATTCCACCACGGACAGTTAGAATACCTTGGGCTACATTCATCCCCTCTATATCTTCAGGACTTGTTTCAAGTCTTACTAACAGTACTAGTTTTTCCCCATTTTCATGAGCTTTAACTGCATCTTCGGCGGTAAAATATATTTTACCAGTAGCAGCTCCTGGTGAAGCAGCTAAACCAGTTGCAATAACTTTGGTAGCCTTTTGTGATTCTACATCAAAGTTAGGATGCAACAATTGATCTAATTGTTTTGGTTCAACTTTTAACAAGGCTTCTTCTTTAGTAAGCATGCCTTCACTCACTAAATCAACAGCTACTTTTAAAGCTGCAGGTGCAGTTCTTTTACCATTTCTTGTTTGGAGCATGAATAATTTGCCACTTTCGATTGTAAATTCCATGTCTTGCATGTCTTTATAATGATTTTCTAATAGATTAGCTATTCTAACAAATTCATTATAAACCTCAGGCATATCACTTTCTAGTTTTGATATAGGCTCAGGTGTTCTAATACCAGCAACAACATCTTCACCTTGAGCATTAATTAAATATTCACCATATAATTTTTTTTCACCGGTCGATGGATTCCTTGTGAAAGCAACACCTGTCCCACAATCGTTTCCACGATTCCCATAAACCATTTCTTGCACGTTTACAGCTGTTCCCCAATCAGACGGAATATCATTTAATCTACGATATACGATAGCTCTATCATTCATCCACGATCTAAATACAGCTTTTATCGCTTCCATTAATTGTACTTTTGGATCTTGTGGAAAATCTTCACCAGATAATTCTTTATAGTTTGCTTTAAATTTTTCAGTAATTTCTTTCATGTCATCAGCTGTTAATTCTAGGTCGTTTGTGACCCCTTTTTCTTCTTTTATTTTATCAAAATATCTTTCAAAAGAAGATTTTGGATATCCTTTAACAACATCTGAAAACATTTGAATAAATCTACGATATGAATCATATGCAAATCTAGGGTTATTAGTGGCTTCTGCAAATCCCTTTGCCACTTCATCATTTAACCCAAGGTTTAATACTGTATCCATCATTCCAGGCATAGATGCTCTAGCACCACTTCTAACAGATACTAATAGCGGATTAGAATAATCACCCATTTTCTTTCCTGTTTTATTTTCTAGCATTTCTAATGATTTGAAGATTTCATCTTCAATTTCTTTAGGCAAAGCTTCACTGTTTTCATAATATTTAGTACAAGCTTCAGTTGTAACTGTAAAACCCCTCGGTACTGGTAAACCAATATTAGTCATTTCTGCTAAATTAGCACCTTTTCCTCCAAGTAGATTCTTCATTTCTTTTTTACCTTCTTCAAAGGCATACACATATTTTGTCATTATATCATCCTTTCATACACAATTAATAGTATAGCAAAATTGTTGTATTTTCTCAATAATTTTGCCTTAACATGCTAAATGTTTACATAAATATTATATTAAATAATTAAATAAAAATCCAAATATAATTTTGGGTTTTTATTTTAAAACTAAGTTATCTACATATGTGTCTAAAATCAATATTTTTAATAATATCATTAATTTATTGTGCACCGATAAATGTAATTATAGCGTAACCATCACCTGATCTACCGTTCATATTTCCACCATTAGGATTTGGCATTGATGTGTTACCATCAATCGTTTGGCCATCAGTTACGCCCCCAATATAACCAGAACCACCTGCACCTGAACCATATGTAACAACATAATATAGTTGTGAATTGCCAATACATTGGAATCTAGATCCACCGCCACCTCCATAGTAACCACCGCCGCCAACACCACCCCCTTGAGTAGATTTGTCACCGCCAACACCTAAGGTTCCGGCTGATCCAGCCCATTGTTCAAAAGTATAAGTACAAGTACGTGGAGTAGACGCAATAGCGCGTTGACCTCCAGCTGTTTGAGTGCCACCTTTGTTTGGTATATTGGTTGTTATTACGCTTGTATGATAAGTCCCAGAATAAATTAATCCATCTACGCCATCACTGCCACCACCAGCGCCACCCTTTATACATTGTGTAGAGTTGCTAGTATCGTATCTTAGTTCATTATGCCCTGCCGATCCACCGCCGCCAGCAACAATAATTCTATTGCTCAAATCAGTTCCCCCCATACGAATATCAGTAGCCCCACCCCCACCATAGCCTGATGAACAAGCAGAAGTAGTGCCGCCTCCGCCATTATAACACATACCACCAACATAGATATAAATTGTTTCGTTAGCATTAATGGTTACATTACCAGTAGAATAACTACCCTTACCAGCATATGATATGTCGCATTTCCAATCACTTCCACCTTGTGCTCCCCAAACTTCCAATTTATAAGTACCTGTTACTGGTGCTATAAATGTTTGTTGAGAACCAGTGAAAGAATATTCACTAGGAGGGAATGTTACATTCACTGTTCTAGTGGCTGTTGCAACGTTACCAGCTTCATCAGTTGCTGTATAAGTAATCGTATATGTTCCAACAGCATTTATGTTGACATCTCCTTTAGTCGACACACTTAAATTACCACTAATATCATCTGTTGCAGTAGCACCCTGATCAGTGTATGTAGATCCTAGTTCAATTGTAATTGTACTATCGCCAGTTATCGTTATTTCTGGAGCTAAAGTGTCTAATAAAAAGCTCTTTGAAAATCTAGCTACATTATCATTCAAATCACTAGCTATTGCATGGAGATAATAAGTTCCTGAGGTTATTGGAGCTTCTGTTAAGGGGTTTCCACTAACATAACTATGTATATATTCTTCGTCTGTTGGTACATCTTCACTATTTGTCCAAACATATTTGAGACTAGAAGTATCAATAGTTTTATCAATAACTGAAATAGTTATTTTACTAACTGTCATATATGTTGATGAACCATTTGGCGTGTATATAATAATTGGCGGTCCAAAATCTAGTTCACAATCACCTTCATATACATTAACATTATGATAACTTCCACATGAGGTAAAACCTCCTCATTTATCTTTGCCAGTTATTATAATAAATAGTTTATCATTATGTTTAGTAAAGACAATACTTTCATAATTAGCACCGTTCAAATTTAAGGCTGTTAATAGACCTTTCAAATCACTATTATAATCCATTGGATTAAAATCACCTATCTCTAATTTTTTTAAATCAATAGATTTCAACACTAATTTTGTATCACTTTTCATTGAGCTCATCGTGCTTTTTTTAATAATACCTGATATTCCTGGTACGGCTATTGCTAAGATAATAGCAAGCACAACTATTACTGCCAATAATTCTACTAGCGTAAATCCTTTTTTATTCATTCACATGCACTCCTCTATTATATTGTTATCCATATAATAGAATATCATACATATACACTTTTTGCAAACATAAGCATTGAAAAAATCGCGTAAAATAGATTGATATTACCAAAACAAAAGGAAGACCTTCTAAAATATATTTATCAAACAATATTTTAAAAGGTCTTCCATATAAATATTAAATCAAATAATAATTATCAATCGAATATTTTATTAAACTAATTTTGATTATGATTACTTTGACACATATTTATCTCAAATGTAGTTTGATTACAACATTACAACGAAGGTATTTATATGTATTTTTTATGTTCTTTTGGACACTTGTTTTTTCTATCCATAAATAATTAATACTTATATTATTTTTTATGAGCCCTTGGATGTGCTTTTAAATATATACTTCTTAATCTTTCATTAGTAACATGGGTATATATACTAGTTGTACTCAGACTCTCGTGACCTAATAATTCTTGAACAACTAGCAAATCAGCTCCAGATTCAAGCATATGAGTTGCAAAAGTATGTCTTATCGTATGGGGGGAAATATGCTTTTTTAATGATGTTTCTTTTATTAGATTATTAATTATATATCTAATAGCTCTTTCCGTTATTTGATTCCCACGGTTATTTAATATTAAGTGGTCACACTTTTTATTATTTAATAGTTTTAAATATCCATCTTTTAAATATATATTCATTATATCTTTACAACAATCTCCAAATATGACATTACGCATTTTATTTCCCTTACCAGTAACAGAAATTATTCTATTATGTAAATCAATATCATTCATCTTAATTTGTATTAATTCACCTACTCTTATTCCAGTAGCATACAATAATTCAAGAATTAATCTATTTCTTTGCCCTAATGGATTATCCATGTTAGGAACAACTAATAGATCTTCTAATTCATTATAGTAAAGAAATGATGGTAATTTTTTTTCTTTCTTTGGAAGAGATACAAGTAAAAATGGATTATCATCAATTATATCTTCTACCGTTAAATATTTGTAAAAACTACGAAGTGAACTAATCTTTCTTGAAATGGTAGATCTTTTATATTTAAATTCGTGTAGTTTCATTAGATATGGTTTAATACCTTGATATGTCAATTTATTATATACAATCTGATTATCACTTAAATAACTAATAAATTCTTTTATGTCTTCTTTGTAATTAATAATTGTATTTTCAGAATAACCGCGTTCAAATCTTAAATATTTAATAAATTTTTCAAGATAATTATTCATATTATCACCCAATTATATTTTATCATAAAAAATAGTCTTTGTTTTTTGATAATTATTGCAAACAAAAAGATATTTTAATAATATCTTTTTAAAATAATTTTAATTGGTTTGAAATTTCGTTTTTTGATATTGGATGAGCTTCAATATATAATTGTTGGTAATCACTTGGCTTTATGCCTTCTTTTCTTGAGACTTCAAGTGCTTCATTAAAGGCTATTGCTCTTACCTTTTCAATCATATCTACAACTTTAATATATTTATTTTGATTCTTTTTAAGATATGATAATATTTCAACACTAATATTTAAATGATGAGCCAGTTCAGCATCATCCATTACGTCAAATAATTGTTTTACACTTTTTTTGGTGGTTCTTTCCTTTAATAATTCTTGTTGAGTTAGACCAATGCCATAAAAGGATTCATATCTTTGACGTTTAATTTCACTGACAATCATTACATTTGAGGAACAATTATACAACATACTAAATAATATTGTATCAATTTTTTTGTTAACTTTTTTCAACTTTTCTCTTATGCTATCATCTGGATTGTATATAGATTCATCTAATTTAAATTCCACTTTAATAGCTGGTATTGAATGAAAATCTTTTAATGATTCAAGATATCTGATGAGGTATGTCCTTGGAATGTTATGATGTTCATTTATTATTTTAAAATAATCCTTTGCTCTTTTTCCAACGCTTATACCATAGTCATACATTTGACTTTGATAATTGTTAATCATTCTAAATCTTGCGGGATTGTCTTTTAATCCTTTTTCTACTAAATCTTTGTATATCCTGCGTTCAATGTTAGTATGACAGCTAAGTAAATATTCATCACCAAGCTGTATTATTTCTTTGATAGAGTTCACTTTAATTCCCGTTTTATCTAAAATAATTTGACTTAAATCCTTTGTTGATTTGCCATAAAAGCCACGCATGACGCCTCCATAGCATGCTTTTCTTATATCCCCTGAAACTTTATATAATAAATCTTCAGTTAAATGATTTTTTTCTACCCATATACTTCTTACTATATCTAATCTATCCATAATAACCCCCTATTTGATTGATAATTATACACTTTTTGAGGAAAAAGTCAAATTTTGGAAATTAATTTCGTGTATTTAAGTATAAAAAAAGAGAGAAATATCTCCCTTATTATGCTTCATAATCACAATTTGAACACTTGATTTTATTTTTCTTTTCTACTAATAATTTGCCACAATTTGGACATTTTTCACCAGTTGGTTTATCCCATAATGCAAAATTACATTTTGGATAATTAGCACAACCATAGAAAATTTTCCCTTTTTTAGTTTTCTTTTCTACGATATTGCCACCACATTCAAGGCATTCACTAACTATTACTATTTCTTTTTTTTCATTTTTAATATATTTACATTTTGGATAATTACTACACGAGATGAATTCTCCGTATTTCCCTTTTCTAATAACTAGGGGATTACCACATTCAGGACAATCTTCTCCTGTTTTTATTGCTTCTTTCTTTTCCATATTTTCAAAAGCTTGCTTAACCATTGGCTCAAATTCATTATAGAACTTATCTAAGAGTTTATACCAAATAGTGTTGCCATCAGCTATATCATCTAAAGAAGTTTCCATGTCGGCCGTATATTTTACATTTATTAAATGACTGAAGAACTCTTGTAATTTATCAGTGATTTCAATTCCTATTTCAGTAGGATGGAATTTTTTATCTATTAATGTAGCATAATCACGATTTTCTAAGGTTTCCATTGTTTTAGCATAAGTAGATGGTCTACCAATCCCTAATTTTTCCATTTCTTCAATTAGCTTTGCTTCCGTATACCTTGCTGGAGGTTTGGTAAAGTGTTGTTCTTTATCAATAGAGGTTGCTACAAGCACATTTGATTTATATTTTTCAAGTGGAGGCAATTCTTTGTCTTCATTTTTTTCATAATCACCATATACTTTTAAATAACCATCAAAAATAATGGTACTGCCAGTAGCTTTGAATTGATAATTATTATTATCTAATATAACAGTTGTTTGATTTACTTTAGCATCACTCATTAAGTAAGCTAAAGCTCTATAATAGATAATACTATATAGTTTATATTCATCATTGCTCAAGTATTGTTTAACACTATCTGGAGTACGATTGATACTAGTTGGTCTAATAGCTTCATGAGCGTCTTGTATTTTTTCTTGCTTCTTAGTCTTTTTTGTTTTTACTGTTCCTAAGTATTCTTCACCATAATGATTTTTTATATATGTAAATGTATTTTTTACAAATTCAGTACTTAAACGGGTTGAATCAGTTCTCATATATGTAATTAAACCAGTGGTTTCATTACCCAAATCAATACCTTCATATAGTTTTTGAGCAATTGTCATTGTCTTTTTGGCACTAAAATTTAATTTAGTACTTGCTTCTTGTTGTAATGTACTTGTTATAAAAGGAAACTTTGATTGTTTTTTCTTACTTTTCTTTTCAATGCTATCTATTTTAAAAGCTTTTGATAATTTACTTAATATATCATCTGCTTCATTCTCATTATGAATCTCTATATTTTTATAATTATATTTTTCAAGTGTAGCATCAAAATCGGCAAATTTAGCTTCTATCGTCCAGTATTCTTCTTCTTGAAAGGCTTCTATTTCCCTTTCACGATCAACAATTAACTTTAGAGCTACACTTTGAACTCTCCCAGCACTTTTTCCACCTGTTTTAGATTGCATTAATTTACTTAATCTAAATCCAATTATTCTATCTAAAATACGTCTTGCCTCTTGTGATTTAACTAAATTATCATCAATCATTCTGGCATTATTAAAAGCTTGTTTAACCACTTCTTTAGTTATTTCATTAAAGACAACCCGTTCATACTCATCATCTTTTAGACCAATAGCATCTTTTAAATGCCAACTTATGGCCTCTCCCTCACGATCGGGATCGGTTGCTAAATATACAAAATCACTATTCTTAGCATCTTTTTTTAATTCATCTATTACTTTCTTTTTACCTTTAATTGGTTCATATGTAGGAGCAAAATTATTATCAATTTCAACTCCAAATCCAAATTTACCGGAGGTTGCTAAATCCCTAATGTGTCCTTTGCTGGATACTACTTTATATTCAGTTCCTAAGTATTTCTCAATCGTTTTTGATTTACTAGGGGACTCAACAATAACTAATTTCTTTCCCATGTAATCACTCCTTAACATATATATTATTCGTATTATACATAATTTCCTCTACTTTTGAAAATAAAAATTATTCTTCTTTTCATATCCTAAGGTTGTTTCTTCATCATGACCTGGATATATTTTAATATCATTATCGTATTTTTTAATTAAATTAATGCTCTTAGCCATATCCTCTTCGCTACTACCTGCTAAATCACAACGACCTATACTATCCCTAAAAAGAAAATCGCCCGTAAACATAATCTTATCTTCCCTAAAATAATAAGTAATAGCATCTTCTTTATGACCAGGCGTTCTAATAATTTCAAAACTAAAAGGCCCAATTACCATATTATCATTTAAATTACTATAATCATATACTTTTATATTATCTTTATTAATAAAATCATTTAGAGCTCCAATATGATCAAAATGATAATGAGTAATTAGTATGCCTTCAATTTTTAAAGATTCAACTATCTTTTTGATATTATCATATTCAGCCCCTGGATCTATTATTAAACACATATCATCTTTTATAAGAATATAACAATTAGTTTTTATTGGCCCTACAACTATCTTTTTTATTTGCATAAAATCACCTATTTTTCATTTTCTTAATAATATTAGAGACTGGGCCATAACTTTTACGATGCTCATCTATAATCCCATACTCTTCTATTGCTTTTAAGTGTTCTTGGGTTGGATAACCTTTATTTTTTTTAAATCCATACATTGGATATTTTACATCTAATTCATCTAACATTCTATCCCTTGTAACTTTAGCAATTACTGATGCAGCTGCAATCGTAATACTCTTTGAATCGCCTTTAATTATAGAAGTACTAGGAACGTTTAAATCAAGTTTCATAGCATCAATTAATACATGCTCTATATTACATTTAGTATTTTTAAAAGCCTCAATCATTCCTTCTTTTGTAGCTTGATATATATTTATTTCATCAATTCTTTTTTCATTAATAATTCCAATACCAATTCCCAAAGCTTGTTCCATAATAATATCATAATATAAATCCCTTTTTTTAGGGGATAGTTTTTTTGAATCAATTAATCCTTCTAATTGAAAGCTTTTAGGTAAGACAACACAGGCACAAACAACAGGCCCAACTAAAGGGCCCCTTCCTACCTCATCAATACCTGCTATAAACTCTATACCTTTATCATTTAATTCGCGTTCATATTTGTACAAATCAATCATTATTTGTCACCCACGTAGCATTATAACAAAAAAGATAAGAAAAATATAGTCTCTATCTTATCTTTACGAAGTCTTTATCAGATTCATTAATATATATTTTTAATTTCGGTTTTATAGCATTTGGATAATCATAAATATTATTTTTTTTCAATCCATCTATAGTGGCTCTGAATATTCTTCTAAATGCTTTGAAATCATCTAATGCATATCTCTCTATATAGAATATGTTTTCATTATTTTCATTAATTGTATAATTTCTTATACTAATTAATTCATCGTAGTAAATTACCTCTAATCTTATATTACCTGCTACAAGGGTATCATCATATAAAATTTCATTATCTTGAGTTTCTGATGTATCTATAACATTATTATCACCGTTTAATTTTAAAGCATATGTCATTTTTTTATTAGATAAGTTTGCTTCTTCAAAGTTATCTACAATTTTGAAGTTAAGGAATTCAAATGAACATAAAATTGTTCCAACAGCAATTAAGGCTATTGACACACAAAGGGAAATAATTGATCTCCTCATTATTTATCACCCCTTCTTGATAATGATGTATAAATGATATCTAATAAACTACCAAACAGTAGAATTAAACCTAATAATAAGATGGCTGGCCCAAATATCATAACACCTTGAATAATCAACGAGACAAGGAAGATAAAGGCAATTATCAAACCAACTTCAGCGAAGAAGAATGGAATAGTTAGAATAACAACGAATACTTTTAGAATAATAAATATAACATCGAAAAAATCATTATTCTTTATTGTTATTTCTTCTTTCTTTTTAGGCTCACTTTTGCTTTTACCCTCAACAGTTGAAAATTTATTTATAATGGCTTCTATATAATGAATAGCAAACCATATTATGAGAATGGTATAGCATATATTTAATCCAATAATCCATATAGCTCTAACTGTTTCATATATAAAATAGTGACTAAATATTATATTAAAAATTCCTAAACCAATATACTCTACAATTTTAAATGGAATATGGATGATGGATGCAAAGATGAATGCTACAAAAATAAAGCAAATAATTAATAAAATACGTTTAGCTAATTGATCATCAATCCCTTTAAAGGCATCATCAATAAACTTTAATGTATAATCAATCCATTTCATATTTGATTTTTTATCATTAGATTTATCAGTATCTTTTACTGAATCATCACTTACATTATCAATGTTTAATTTTACAATTAAATCAATATCACCAAGTGATGCAACAACATCTTTTTCATTCTTACCAGAGGCTATTTCTTCATCAATAATTCGTTCATATTTTTTTAATATACTATTTTTTTGTTTTTCATCTAAATCTTCTAGTTTAACTTCTAATTTTTTCAAAAAAGTTTTTTTAGTCATTATTTATTCCTCCCATCATAATAACTATATCTGTCAAAAGTAACTTTACCAAAACTACCGTTTGTTAAATCATTCATTATTAAATTATATACTTTTGTATAATCTATATCCCCACCTTTTAATAAAGCTCCTCGTCTTCTTCCAATATCATCTAACGATTTTATAATATCTTCATTAATCTTATCTATATTATATCTTTCCCTCAATGATGAAGGATAATATTGATTTAATGTTTTTAATATATATATAGCCACATCATCGATTGGTAATACTTCATTTTTAATGGCTGTCATGGCTGCTAAATTATATGCTACCATATCATTTTCAAATTTAGGCCACAGAATTCCAGGACTATCTAATAAATCTAGGAATGTTCCTACTCTTATCCAATTAAGTCCTTTGGTAACACCTGGTTTGTCTCCTACAACAGCTGCTTTCTTACCAACAAGTCGATTAATAAGAGTTGATTTGCCTACATTAGGGATGCCTATAATTAAGGCCCTTAGGGTCTTTTTGGTCATTCCCTTTATATTTGCTTTACTATTTAGTTCATCTAAAATCATTTTACTTCGATCTATTATTTGATTGATATTTTTATTATTAATAAGGTCGACCCCAATAACGTAATAGCCTTTTCTCTCATAATAGCTTATCCATTTACTTGTTTCAACCATGTCACACAAATCAATTTTGGTCATAATAAGAATTTTAGGTTTATTTTTAATTATTTGATCAATATCTTTTATTTTTGAGGAATATGGAATTCTAGCATCCACCACTTCAAAGATAACATCTATTAAATCTTTTTTTTCCTTAATCAATCTTTTAGTTTTAGCCATATGACCAGGATACCAATTTATGTCCATAAATATCACCTACTTTTACATACATATTTTACCATAAATATATATAATTTAGTAATCAATCATATCACAAAAATGAGATATGTCTATACTCATATCATTATTTTCTGTTTTTGATACAACGATATATCCGGCACACTGTTCAAATTCTTTATTGTAAATAGGTGGGATTGAAAACTCACTCATATTGTTTTTAACACCATTATAGAGAACATCCATTTTTAAAATAGCTATATTATCTTCATTAAATGATAGTATACTAGGGTTAATGTTATAAGCATAGATGACACATTCTTTTAAATAATCATAATTCATAGGTTTCTTACTTTCAATATAATCAGGAATAAATTTTGATAAAAATAGAATCACTACAATAATAATTATTATACCTAAAATATATTTATTAATATGTCTATTAATATGATCAATTATATGATTATTCTTCATATTGACCACCACCTACTATAACATTAAAACTCATATATGTTTTTAGTGTTGAATAAAAATTATCTTTACGTGTAATTTCAACATTAAAAAAATAACGACCCTTCTCATTTACATATTTACTTATATCTTCAACATATTTTCCATTGTATAATATATTATTTTTCCTTTTTATTACTAAATGAATGTCTGATGATGTTACTTCTCTATAATTATATTTGTCATGAAAGTTCCAACTCTTATTTTCAAATGATCTATTTTTATATTTATTCCAGTATACTTCATATTCTTTAATACTTAGTTTAAAAGGCTCGCTATATGAAATGTTATTAACAATCGGAGTAACATCATTTGAAGAATGTTGGGAATTGACAGTTCCCATAACAAAAGGAATTATTCCTCTTTTATATTTCTCATAATATTGAACATAAATATCATTATTGTTAATGGTTACTTTGAAGGTGTTAGAATAATATTTATTACTAAAATTAAACAATAATAAAGAGAATATCACAATTACAATAATTAAAAGGTTCCTTAAAGGTTTAAACATCTCATTTAGCATAAGACTACCTACTTCCATATTCTACTATCTATATTGTAACATTTTATGAATAAAAATAATAGATTGGTTTAAATAATCAAATCATTTCATTTATATAAAAATAGCACTTGATAAGTGCTATATTTATTTTACTATGCCAAAACGTTTAAAAGGAAATAATACTAAATTGGTTTTACCTAATATATCTTTTTTATCAATAAGACCTATTGTTCTACTATCAGCTGAAATATTACGATTATCACCTAACACAAAATATTTATTCTTAGGGATAATTCCATCCTCACATAACTCATTAGTTGAAAAATCTTCGGTATTAATATTTACTACATCTTTAATCTCTTTACCATTTATATATAATGTATTATCAATATAATCTACTTTTTCACCTGGAAAACCTATTACTCTCTTTATTAAATGTTCATTTTCATAATCAACAACAATAATATCAAATCTTTTTAAACCATTTAAATTATAACCTATTATATTTAAAATCATAATGTCGTTATCATATAAAGTTGTTTTCATTGAATCACCATTTACTTGAATGGGGGTAATAACAAATATTCTAATAATAATAACAGCTACTATAATAAGACCATATTCGATAATTGTTTTAACTACTTTATTCATATTCACACCAAAAAATAAGGCTAGTGCCTTATTAATTCCTCTCTTTAATCTTAAATTGACCAGTTATTTTTCTTAGGAAATATGCTTTGGCACGTCTTAATTTACCTTTTTTAACAACCTTGATTGATGCTATTTTAGGTGAATGAATAGGAAATGTTCTTTCCACTCCAATGCCAGAAGATTTCTTTCTAACTGTAAAAGTTTCACTGACCCCGCCACCCTTACGAGCTATAACCGTTCCTTCAAAATTTTGAATACGTTCACGTTTACCTTCGATGATTTTAACACCGACATTAACTGTGTCACCAACTCTAAATTCAGGTACGTTAGGGTTTAATTGAGCTTTAGTAATTTTGTCAATAACGTTCATACGAATCCTCCTCTACCCAGTGATCATATCCATGTAGCGGATCACCTTCTTTTTTCAACCTTTATAATATATCATATAACAAATGAATGCGCAAGTATTATCTTGCTTTTCCACTTAATTCATTTTGTCTAAAATCACCAAATAATTCAAGTTTAATATTTAGTTCGTTTATTATTATTTGTAATTTTCTAAGAATTAAATCACGATATTGTTCACCTAAAAATGATGCATAGTTTGCTATTAAAAATGATCTGTATTTTATTGCTTCATCTAAAACTGCTTTTGTTCCTTCTTCATCATCAGTCGCTAATAAGTAATTAAATTTATCATATAAAGATTTTAACTTTTTATCAATTTTCATTTTAATAACTTTATCGATAAATGATGGTTTAATTAAAATCATTTTATTGACACTAATTACATCATTTCTTTTAGCGTCATTCTTTGGTGTGATATCTAATCCTTTTAATTTATTAAATTCAAAAAAGACAATTTCATGTTTGTTAATATTTTTATCTAATAAGAAACCATTACATTTTTTAAATAAATCAGGCCTTTTTTCTAATGTCTTTATAATTCTCTCTGTTTGTCTCCACTTTTCAATTTTCTTATGATGGCCACTAAGTAATATCTCTGGTACTTCCATTCCTTCGTAATTTTGAGGTTTAGTATAAGTTGGATAATCTAATAACCCATCTGCAAATGAATCTTTTTGATGCGATTCATCATCAATAACACCATCTATTAATCTAATGACACTATCCATAACCACCATACTAGGTAGTTCGCCACCTGTAAGAACATAATCACCAATACTTATTTCTAAATCAGCTAATGACCTGATACGTTCGTCAAATCCCTCATAATGACCACATATGAAAATTAAATGCTCACTATCTTTTAGAGTGTATGCTAATTTTTGATCATGCATGACACCTTGAGGAGTCATTAATATTACTTTTGATTTTTTAGTACGTAAATCTTTAACAGCATCAAAAATTGGTTGACACATTAATACCATACCAGCACCACCACCGTATGGAGTATCATCTACTTTCTTATGTTTATCAGTAGAATAGTCTCTAATGTTATGAATATTAACCTCAGTTTTCTTATTATCAATAGCCCTTTTTATGATTGATTCATTTAAGAATCCATCAAACATCTTTGGAAATAATGTTAAGACATCTATTTTCATAATTACCTCCATATTACTTTCTATGACTATTTTTTACTCTTGAAATACCAGAATCTTGATTAATACTTTGATAATATTGCTCAATAATTTGTTCTATATCATAACATATTTTTCTATTTTCATTTCTAGAATCTCCATATAAATTATAAAATGCTTGATAGGCATCGTATGTTTCAATATCTAAAGGGAATTTATTATCTTTATGAATTATTTCTAACATTTTGCATTTCACACGTTCAATATAACATAAACTTATACCATAAGGTAAGGCAGTATAAAGACTGCCAGCTAATCCACAATACAAAGGTATTAATGGTGGCATATTTAAACCACACGCATAATTTGCAATAGCTGTAATCCCCATAACGTATATGCCATTATCAAGAAAAGTGTTACGTAGAGTTTCTAAATCTTCAGTGCGTATTCTCATATCTTCATACGTACGATATAATTTTAAAAACCTCTTCTTTCTTCTCTCCTCTTTTTTTAGTTCTTCATCACTTTTTATTACCATAAAACCCTCCTACAACATATAATTTGTTTTTATTGCTTTTTCATTGTGATTTATATTAATAACAAATGTATCTATATATGGAATAATAATTCTTTTATCACTTACAACTATCATGTCATATTTAACACCTTTTAATATTTCAATTACTTTTCCTATATAAACCTCGTTATTGTAAACATCATAACCTATAATTGTTTCAAATATTTTAGAATCTAATTCATCTTTATTGAAATATATACTTTTATTTTTATAAGGTAATACTTTTTCGATTGAATCTAATCCATCTAGTGTTAGCATATCATATTTTTGGTGTTTACGATAACTTTTGATTATAAATGATTCTTTATTATCTCCAATATATATTGTTTTATCAACTTTATATATATCGTCTATATTATCAAAATTTGAAATTATTTTTATTTCACCTTTTAAGCCGTGGGTCGCTACAAATTTTCCAACATTAACATATTCCATAGTTATTCCCCATCTAATTGATTCAATATTATACTACAAGCTACAGCAACATTCAATGATTCACAAGCATTATTTATCTTAATATATATATTTTCATCACACATTGTTTTAATATTAATATCTAAACCATGTCCTTCATTCCCCATAATTAAGGCATATTTAGAGGGAGGATTATATTTTTTGATTTCTATACCATCAGTTACATCAGTACCTATTATTTTATAATTATCAGCCTTTAAACTAGGTATAAATGATATTAAATCCCTTTCAATAATATTTAAATGAAAGATTAAACCTTGAGTTGCTCTTAATACTTTAAAATTATAAATATCGACTGTACCCTTACCTAAGATGATTGCATCAATGTTGAAAGCTACAGCACTACGAATAATAGTACCTAAATTACCTGGATCTTGAATATTATCTAGTATTAATATTTTACTTCCTAATTTTGTTTTTTCTTTAATTTTATTACATATACCTATCATGGTAGTAGGATTTGTTAAATTAGACAAATGTTTCATTACAGCTTCAGAAACATATGTTGTTGGAACATTAATGTCACTTTCTATACCTTCTAACATTAATATCTCTATTAATAATCCTTTAGTATATGCTTCATTTATGAGATGCTCTCCTTCAATAATAAATTTGTTATCTATGTCTCTATATTTTTTATCATGTAATTTCTTTATTTCTTTAATTTTAATATTTTCTTTAGATTTAATAAACATACAATACCTACTCTCTTAATTTTTTTCTAATAATTTTATACGAAGGATAATACTTTGATACTGTATTCCAAAATAATTTAGAATGATTAAAATGAATAAAATGGGATAATTCATGGACTATTACATAGTCTATATATTCATAAGAAAACTTAATTAAATCAGAGTTTAAAGTTATTGAGTTATTTTTACGATTACATACTCCCCACCTACTAGTCATTTTTCTAATTTTAAGGATAGGATATGGGATATATTCATCAAATAAACTATAGACATATTTTAAACGTTCATTAAATATTGGTTCTGCCAAATACTTATATGCTTCTTTTAATTTATCTTTATTTTTTATATATATTTTTCCATTAATATATTCTGGATGTTTTAAATTGGAGATAGCTACTATATCAACTTTCTCCCCTAGAAAAGAATTCTCTTCTTTAAGGTTAGATCTTTTAATCATTTTTCTAAGGGCATTAATATTATTATCTAATAATTTGTAAATATCTTTATTTGATACAAGAAATGGTACATTAAGTTGAATTTTATTATCTTTAAACCTAATATATAAATTCCTAATTCTTTTCTTTTCAATCACTACATCATAATAGATGTTATCTATTTCATATTGCATAATTTCACCACTTAAATTATAGCATATTTTTTTACTTTGTTGATTTCAAAGGTGATAATTTGCATATTATGTCAAAATATGGTAGAATATGCAACAAGTAGTTAATTAAGGAGGAAACAATTAATGAATGAATATGAAGTTAAAGTATCTAAAATGAACGAAGTCGAACTTGCAAGTTACGCTATAGGAGTGTTATCTTATATTGAAGGGATAAAATTAAGAGAACCAGGTTATTTCTTTGATAACTTTGCTGAAGCAAAAGCAATAATTAACAAAACTGGAGAATTACACAATGAAAAATTAAAATACATGGCATTGCTTTTACAAACTGATATTGATGAAGCAGAAAAAAGAAGAAAGAATCCACTTCGTACACCTGAAGAACAAGCATTCTATAATCATATTAAGGGTATTAATTCATGGATTTTTGAAAACAGAGTTGCTTATCCCAGAATTGATGAAGCTGATACTCAAATGAAAAGATTTGTAGAATTAAATTCAAAAGATTCGGACACACTTGCTGTTATGGATGTATATACTAGAGCATTAGTTCCTAATATTATAGCAACTTATGGAGAAGAACAAGCAAAATTATATATTGAAGGATTATATGCTACTGGAATAAGAATAGAAGATCCAGAGGCAGAAATAGGAATGGTTAGATAAATATCTAACTTTTTTATTAAAAAACAAAAGCCCCTTATAGGGGCTTTAACTACATCATATTTCCTTGACTTTTTTGTGTTTTG
>CAZQOT010000002.1:0-3047 GCA_964595115.1 uncultured Muribaculaceae bacterium
AGTATGCTGTTAAGAATGAATAATAGATATATGGTAAATCTTTAAATCTATCTAATATTCTTTCTATTTCCTCTTGAGTATAAATATGTACAGGATCTCCAGTTACTATTTCGTATCTTGGAATATGAACATGTTCTGCTGGATTATGATTAATAAAATTTACATCATAACAAGCATATTTTAATGCTCCTTTTATTGTTTTTAGTATTCCATGAAGATAATGTTTTGAAAATTTATTATCTACATATAATTGATTAATAAAATTTTGTATAAGTTCTGAATCTATTTGAGATAACTTATACATTCCTAGTTTAGGTTTTAAATGAACCTTAATAATATTTAAATATGTAACTATAGTTGCATATTTTAAATTAAAATTACAATAATTATCAATCCAATAATCAAGATAGTCTGCAAATGACATATCTCTATTCTTATTCTTTTTACCATAATAGTAATATTCATTATAAGCTAATGCTCCTTCATGTAATGCTTCCTGTTTAGTTTTAAATCCTGACTTTGTTAGCCACTTTCTTGTTCCATCAATAGATGCTATTTCAATTCGGTATTCATATACCTTTCCACGTTTTCTTACGCTTACCATTCTTTGTACCTCTTTCCTAATTTATGGTAAACAAAAAGCCATCAAATTTTGATGACTTTTATCTAACGTGTTGTCCACGAATAATATACTAAATTTTCATATAAATTATGCATTTTTGTCCACAATCTTAAATTTACGTGGACAAAATGTGGACAAATAGCCATTTTTGAGTGTTTTTTACGTGGACAAAATCCTCGCAAACCCAATACTCACCGCTACTTACCACAGCATTGTTTATATTTTTTCCCTGAGCCACATGGACATGGCTCATTACGTCCAACCTTATTTGATTTTTTAGGTTGCTTTTTACCAACCTTACTTTGATCTTCGTTAGTGCTTACTTTAGCTACTTCTTTTGTTTCGAGATTTTGCCTTATTTCAGCCTTTAATAAATAGATAGATGTTTGTTCTTCTATTTTAGCAAGCATTTCTTCAAATAAGTCAAATCCTTCTGATATATATGCTTGTAGTGGATTAACTTGAGCATATCCTCTAAGTCCAATTCCTTCCCTTAAATGGTCCATGGTATTAATATGTTCCATCCAGTGACGGTCTATCACATTTAAGTGAATAGCTCTTTCAAATTCATTAATGATTTCATTTGGCAAGTCCTTTATCTTTTCTTCATAATCTTTTATAACTCTGTTATATACTTTTTCTATTACTTCATTAGTTTCTAATTCTTGAATGTCTTTGGTTTTTAAATCTTTACCTCTTAATAAATTTTCATTCACTGCCTCAATAATTTCTGATAAATCTTGCTCATTTAAAGTATTATTTTCAATTAAATGGCTATTAACTAAACGTCTAATGTAGCCCATAATGCAATCTAATATGTAATCATGAATTGATTCTTGATCTAAAATATTATTTCTTTTTTCATATATTATTTCTCTTTGTCTATTCATTACATCATCATATTGTAGTAATTGTTTTCTTATATCAAAGTTATATCCTTCAACTCTTTTTTGAGCTGTTTCCATTGCGTTAGTAAATATCTTACTACGAATCGCTTGGTCTCCTCCAAAGCCTAAGGATATCATTAATTTTTTTATACGATCAGAGCCAAAACGAACCATGATATCATCTTCTAGTGAAACGAAGAATTGAGACATACCTGGGTCCCCTTGACGACCAGAACGGCCTCTTAATTGGTTATCAATACGTCTTGATTCATGACGTTCAGTACCAATAACCATTAATCCCCCTAACTCTCTGACACCTTCTCCTAGCTTTATATCAGTTCCACGTCCAGCCATGTTAGTTGCGATTGTAACAGCTTGTTTTTGACCAGCCTTCGCTATTATTTCTGCTTCTCTTGCATGATTCTTAGCATTCAATACTTCATGAGGTATTTTCCTTTTCCTTAACATTTCACTAATTAACTCGCTTGTCTCGATGGCTATTGTTCCAACGAGAATTGGTTGTCCTGCTTTATATCTATCCTCTATAACGCGAACGATAGCGGTAAATTTGCCTGGTTTAGTGGCATAAATAAGATCTGCTAAATCCTGTCTTATAACAGGTCTATTAGTAGGTATCTGAATAACGTACATGTTATATATATTTCTAAATTCTTCCTCTTCGGTTTTAGCTGTACCAGTCATTCCAGACAGCTTATTATACATTCTAAACAAATTTTGAAAAGTAATAGTCGCTAAAGTCTGGGTTTCTTCTTTAACTTTAACTCCTTCTTTAGCTTCAATGGCTTGATGAAGGCCTTCACTATAAGCTCGCCCTTTCATTAAACGTCCTGTAAATTGGTCAACAATAACAATTTCATCATCTTGAACTACGTAATCAACATCTTTTTTCATCCCAAAGTTAGCTTTGATAGCTTGATTAATATGATGAACTAAAGCAGAATGTTTAATATCGTATAAATTATCAACTTTAAAATACGTTTCTGCTTTTATAGAACCATCATCTGTTAAACTAACAGCATTTGTTTTTTCATCTTTTACGTAGTCTTGATTTTCTTTTAGTGTTTTAGCAAAAGCATCAGCAGATGTGTATAAATTCATTGATTTCATAAAACCACCAGAAATAATTAACGGTGTTCTTGCTTCATCAATAAGAATAGAGTCAACTTCATCGACTATTGCAAAGTTTAATTCTCTTTGAACACGCCTTTCTGCCTTAACAGCCATATTGTCTCTTAAATAATCAAATCCTAACTCATTATTGGTAGTATAAATAATATCACAATTATAAACAGCTTTCTTTTCTTCAAAATTTAAATCCCTTAAATTAACTCCAACGGTTAATCCCAGAAAATTAAAAATTTGGCCCATCCATTCAGCATGAAAAGCTGCTAAGTATTCGTTAACTGTTACAACATGAACTCCCTTACCGGTTAAAGCATTTAAATAAGCGGGCATTGTCAAAGATAAGGTTTTTCCTTCCCCCGTTTTCATTTCAGCTATATTACCATAATGAATTG
>CAZQOT010000002.1:3057-18526 GCA_964595115.1 uncultured Muribaculaceae bacterium
TGTAATACCTCCCACTAATTGCACAAAGTAAGGTTTCTCCCCTATTGTTCGAAAAGCAGTTTCACGAACAACAGCAAAAGCTTCGACTAACAAGTCATCTATTGTTTCACCTTTTTCAAGCCTATCCTTAAACTCATCTGTTTTGGTTTTTAATTCATAATCAGATAACTTTTTCATATCTTCATCTAAAGCATCAATTTTATCTGCAATAGTATAAAATCTTTTCAATTCCCTATATTCATGATTAAATACTTTTTTAAAAAGTCCCATTGTCCTCATCCTCCAAGTTCAAGTAATATTGTAACATAATTGAAATAAAAATCACACCTTTAGCGTGATTTTAACTATATTATTTATTTGGTTTCTATAATGCCATAATTTCCATCTTTTCTTCTATACAAAACTTTAATATTGTTTGCATCAGCACTCTTAAATATAAAGAAATCATGACCTAACATATTCATTTGTAATAAAGCTTCTTCTTCACTCATCGGTTTCATATCTAATTGTTTCCTTCTAACTATTATTCTTTCTTCTTCCTCATTCTCATCAGCAATAGCTTCATAATTTAAATCGGGCTTCTTTATTTTTAACAATTTATCTTTGATTTTTGTCTTATTTCTTACTAATTGTCGTTCTAACTTATCTATTACCAAGTCTATAGCAGCATATAAATCAAGATTAGATTCTTCATTTCTTAATGTAAATGTTTCTGTTGGAATAGTCACTTCGATTATTTGATTTCTACCTCTAACCTTTAAGACAACTCTTGCTGTTGTTTTATTGCTTTTATCAAAGTATTTGTTTAATTTTCCTAGTTTTTCATTAACATAGTTCTTAATTGCATCTGTAACTAAAATTTTATCCCCATGAATATTAAATTTCATTATTTCCCTCCTATTTTATATTATACCACGTATGATTTTAGACATGAAGAGTTTTCAAATTTTTAATGTTTTTTTATACAAAAAAAACTACCTAAACTACGGTAGCCACATTAACACTTTCAACATTGATTGCTTGTAGACCCTTATCGGTGTGAATTAAGTCAAATTTAACTAATTGCCCTTCGTTTAAAGTCTTAAAACCTTCCTGTTTAATATTGCTATAATGGACAAAAATATCTTGACCTTCAATATAGTCTATAAACCCATACCCTTTTTCATTGTTGAACCATTTTACCTTGCCAACCACCATTAGCACCTACCTTCCTATAATATCTTACAATAATAATATAACTCTCAAAATACGTTATTTCAACAAAAGGAATGAGACAAATTATGACATATTTTTTTCATTAATTAATTTTTAGATAACCACTTCTTAATTTTAACAAATTTTAATAATGCCCTTATAAAAAAAGCTTCAAAACACCATAAATGGTCATAAACTGATTAAATATGGTTTAAAAAGTAAAAAATAAGCATCTTATCCCAAGATTTGAGCATTTAAAGCCTCTTTAAGTTTTTCCCCTCCAATGATATTTATAATAAAATAGGAGGATTATCAATGAAAAAGGCTTTTCTAACATTATCAATAGATTTGATAAATAAGTATAACCCTAATTATGATAATGGGGAGCTTGCTAAAATAAAATATGGTTTAGAAGCTATGTATTTAACGGTAACAAAGTTCATAATTATTTTATTAATCAGCTTAATCTTAAACATTACCAAAGAATTTATTGTTTTTATTTTCTTTTATAATTTTGTTAGACTTTTTGCTTTTGGGATGCATGCCTCTAAGAGTTATTTATGCCTTCTTTCTTCCATTATTATTTTTATATTAATACCATACGTTTCAAATATATTTCCAAATAATAATTACATTAATTTAGCAATAGGTTTTTTTTGTATTACCATGATGATTTTATATGCTCCCGCAGACACCTATAAAAGGCCATTAATAGGAGTTGAAAAAAGGCTTCATTTGAAGTTGATGTCCATATTAATTAGTATTACTTACTTGATAATTTCGTTAATAATTAAAGATGATTTTATTTCTAATTGCTTGATAGCTGCCTTGTTATTAGAAACACTAATTATTTTACCTATTACATATAAGTTATTTAATATGCCATATAATAATTACAAAAATTATAAACCTAAAAACATCTAATAAATGTGGTTTAAATTAAGTGTTTAAACAATATATAAAAGGAGGGATATAAGTGAAAAAAGTTGTAAAATTTATCTCCTATGCTTTAGCTACAATTGGGGTTGTTGCTTCTAGTGCCGCTAGCGTGGGTTGTTGGGTAATTTTTCTTGACGAACCAGATGCCAGAGATATTATGTAATACGCCAAGTACGTAAAGCAAGAAAAGTTGTAAAAACAGTTCTTTTGCAAGAAACTGTTTTTTATTCTTAATCTTCTTTATCTTTTTATAATAAGATGGATAGTATAATATTTTTCATCCAACTCCCTAATTTGAATTAAATCATCATATTTTTTAATTATTTTATCTACCAAATGAAGCCCATATCCCCTTTTATCACCTTTCGTTGAATAACCAAGATCTCCAAAATTGTTAATGTTAATTTGACCAACATATGTATTAGATAAAACAAGATGACATTCATTTTTTACACAGTAAATTTCTAAAACTATTTCCTTTGTTTTTGCATCACTTACAGCTTCAATGGCATTATCTAAATACACCCCAATAATTTTTAAAATATCTTTGTGTTTTTCATCATTCTTTTTATAAAAATCTTTATTTTTTAATATCTGATCAATTTTTGTAATGACTTTTACGCCCTTATTGCTCAAATCACCCAATTTAAAATATATTAACCCTTTTAGTCCCCCTTGAGGTAAATATTGCATATTTTCAAGACCGTTATATTCACTGTTTTTAACATCATTTATAATACTATCAACATAATTTTTTAGTTCTTTATTTCGTGGTGTAACAAGACTTTTTATTGCAATTAATTGATTCTTAAACTCATGAATGGTCATATTTTTATCAGTTATTTCTGCTTCATATTTATGTATATAGGACAACAGTTGATCATATTTATCAGATAGATTTTTACTATTTTCCCTTTCCTTAAACAAATAAAATATTATTGTTGCAAAAGCAAAAATCATTACTAAGTTCATTATAAAAGCTGAATTTACTCCAAGAAAAGAAACATTTTTAAGACCTAGAATTCCTATTGCGAGAACTATAATTAAAAGAAGAAAAGAAACTTGAAACCTTGAAAAAAGAGGTATTACCTTTTCGGCAATTGATTTAGATATTCTTAATCTTGATAGCAGTACTACAATAACGCTTATAGTTACGTTCATAATAGCGCTTCCTTTTAAACTCGGATCAAAAGTTGTAGCTGTTATTGCTAAATAAGTAAATAAAAGAATAGAAATGATTATTTCTGCCATGAAAAAATAGATTACTGTAATAATGCTCATTGTTAAACTTTTTAATATGCTCTCACAAAATACAAATTTAAATAAATATCCAATAATTAAGTAATTGAAAACTATTTTATAATAATCTGTTATTGAAGATGATATTATTGGAAAAAGGATGGAAAAAATAATAATTGAGATAATCGTCACTTTATTTTTAATATCTATTTTACTTCCGGATAAATTATATCCAACAAATAAACAACTCGTAGTAACGGCAATAGCTGATGTTATTAATTCAACTACAAACATGTTTCTTCACTTCTTTTTTATAATTTCTTGATAGTAAGTCTATCCTTGAACCATCATCAAAATGTATAATATTATTTTTAAAATCAACACTAGCCACATGATTTTTGTTAACAATACATGCCCTATGAGTTTTAATAAACTCATTCCCTAGCTTTTCAAAAATTTTATTTAAACTCAAAGTAGGGTAATATTCATTATTAAGTGTTTTTATTAAAACATTTCTTTTATTTTCATCTTTAGTAATATATAAAATATCATTAAAATATATTTTATGAATTGTATGTCCTATTTTAAATGATATTTGTTTTTCATCTCCTAAAATTTTTATTGCTAATTGTAACGCTTCGTACATACTTGTTTGGTAATCATCAAATTTGGAAATAAAATCTAATAACATTAATCTCTTTTTAAAAGAATCATATACCAATTCATAATGAGCTGTTAATATTATTATAATACTTTCCCAATCTCGTTCCCTTATTTTTCTTGCTATATCAATGCCAGAGTAATTACCAACCTCAATATCAAGAATATATATTTTCTTGCCTACCTTTTTATTAATAATTTGAAAGAATTCTTTATCGTATTGACAAAAATATAAAGTTTTATACTCAACATCAGTTGGTAGCATTATTTTAGTGATGATTTTGTTGATTTTTTCTCGTATAACGACATTATCATCACAAACAATGAAATGTAACATAAACACCACTCCTACCTATTCTAAGCCTTATTATGATAAGAAAATTATATCATATTTTATATTAATTTACAAAGAATTAAAAAAAGAGGATTTTCTCCTCTTTACCCATTATTTTTATTCTTTTTCTTTTGTTTCAATTTAATGTTTTCTTTTTTTACTAAAATATTTGTTGTTATAACAAACCATAGGACAATAGCAAGTAAACAAATATAAATGAATATTCCTATTTTTGCGTCTTTAATTACATATACGATAGAAGCAAAGGCAAATAAGGCATCTATATAGTAAATAATTAAAACGGTTGTACGATGAGAAAATTTCATCTTTAATAATTGGTGATGGAGATGCTGTTTATCTGGTTTAGAAATTGGCTGCTTATTTAAAATTCTCCTTATTATAGCAAAGATAGTGTCTAAAATGGGAACAGCTAATATCAAGACAGGCACAATAAATGATGTTAAAGTAACATTTTTAAATCCTAATAATGCTATTACTGCTATTATAAACCCTAAAAACATCGAGCCTGTATCCCCCATAAATATCTTGGCTGGATAGAAATTATGAAGTAAGAAGCCAAGGGTTGCTCCAAGCATTACAAAAGCCAAAACAATATCAAGCCCTCCTATTTTACTTGTTATGAAAGCTATTATGCCAATTGTTAAAAAGAAAATAGAACTAATACCTGCTGCTAATCCATCCAATCCATCAATAAAATTAATGGAATTTATCATACCTACAATAAAAAATAAAGTAATTGGATAAGCGAGTATTCCAAAATCAATATAGTACCCAAAAGCACTTATGTCTTTTAGTAAAATGCCCCCATAAAAGACAACAATAACTGCTGCTGCTAACTGGGGTATGATTTTATATCGTGCTTTGATTGGGTTTATATCATCAATAATTCCCGTAATAATTAAAATAAAACTACCAATCAATATTGAATTCATCTCCATTGTTTGTTTAGAAAATAACATATATCCCAATAAAAACCCACAAAATATTGCTAGCCCTCCTAATTCGGGCATTTCTTTTTTATGAACACTTCTTTCATTAGGTTTTGCAATAGCTCCAATGGATAAAGCAACTTTTTTTATTAATGGGACAATTAAAGCCGTGAAAATAAATGTTATACCGACCATTAATAATACATGCCATAAATCATATTTCAAATCTTACCACCTACCTTTTTAATTATATCATTATTTTTAAAAAAAACTAGCACTTGCTAGTTACTTATATATTTCCTTCTAATAAATTTAAATTATCCAACATAATACCTGCTCCTTCGGCCACGCAAGTTAAAGGACTTTCCGCTATAAAAATCGGCACTTTTAATTCTTGCTCTAATAGTTTATCAAAACCGTCAATTAATGCTCCACCCCCCGTTATTACTATTCCTTTTTCTATTATATCTGCCGATAATTCGGGTGGCGTTTGCTCAAGAACTGTTTTTGTTGTCTTTATTATTTCATATACACTTCGCCTAAGGGATTCTTCTATTTCTTCGGAGGAAATAACAACACTATGGGGTAAACCTGTAACAAGATCCCTTCCTCTCACTTCAATTTTCTCTTTTTTGCTTCCCTTTAAAACTGTTCCCACTTTCATTTTTATGTCCTCTGCCGTTCTTTCGCCTATTAATAGTTTATATTTGTCTTTTATGTATTTTAATATATCATTATCAAAGGTATTACCTGCTATTTTTATTGAAGCACTATTTACTATTCCTCCAAGGGATAACACGGCTATATCTGTCGTCCCCCCTCCTATATCTATAACCATATTCCCACTTGGTTTTGATATATCTAAACCGGCTCCTACAGCTGCTACTTTGGGTTCTTCTTCTAAATATACTTTTCTAGCCCCTGTTCTTTCTGCTGCTTCCTTTATAGCATTCTTCTCTACCTGTGTTGTATTAGTAGGACAACAAATTAAAATCCGAGGACGCGAAAAAAGACTCTTGGCATTTATTTTTTTGATGAAATAATTTAACATTATTTCTGTTATTTCAAAATCAGCAATAACACCTTCCTTCATTGGTTTTATTGCTTTTACTTTACCAGGAGTTCTTCCGAGCATTTCATGAGCTTCTACCCCTACAGCTAAAGGTTTTTTTGTTTCTGAGTCAATAGCTACCACACTTGGTTCATTCAATACTATTCCTTGTCCCTTTACGTATATTAAAACATTGGCTGTTCCTAAGTCTATTCCGATATCTTTATTGAACATGCTACCATCCCTTCTTCTTTTATTGCTGCTTCTATGTATAACTTACTTTAATGGTTTCTAGATTTTCTTTTTTCTTATTTAATTTTAAATACTTTAATCTTGTTGATTCCCCACCTCTTATATGTCTAACATCAATATGCTTTCTTAAAATATATGACACTTTTTCATATAATCCTTTATCAACCTCAATTAATCTTTCATTTAAATCTTTATGAACGGTACTCTTACTTATATTATATATTTTAGCGATGTTCCTTATCGTTTCTTCTGTCTTAATAATGTAACGAGCTTCATCGACAACTCTTTTTAAAATATCATTTTTCACTACCTCACCCCTCTGTTAAATTATATAGATTGGTTACCTCTTTTATTCATAAAAAAAGGCATTACTGCCTTATAATTCTTCAATCGTTTTATCGTAAATACTTTCAGGGTCGATAACTTTCCCATTGTACATTATTTCAAAATGTAAATGATCTTTTAGATTTGTTGCTACATTACAAGTACCACTTTTCCCTATTATTTGACCTTGTTTAACATTGTCTCCTTTTTTTACAATTACTTCTGACAAACTTTGATAAACACTTATTAATTCGTTACTATGTCTAATTTCAATTAGTTTTCCTAACATATTATCTTCATTAACATTTATTACGTTTCCATCTAAGACAGAAATAACTTCAAAATTTTCTTTTCCTCCATAATCCACACCTGAATTTTGCATATACGTGTTTTCATATAGTATTAATGACTCTTGTTGTTTGCTAGCTTCATCATCTTTATCATAAAAATATTTTACTATCTCAATTTCACTATCCTTGTATGGTCTGATTATATCTTTATCACTAGCGATAACAGGAACATCATCATCAAATATTGTTTTTGTTACATAAACAAAACCATCATCATCATCAAATACTGGATTACTTAACGATTGTCTTAATAAAAAAATGCTTATTAAAAAAGCTAAAAACGCTATACTGTAAAGCATTGGTATGACAAAAGGCTTTAATCTTTTTTTACTCATTCTATCACCTCATTTAAGAGTTTTACCAAAATAATGAAATATATTCAGAAAAATAAAAAATCTTTTAAAAAGATTATTTTAATTTTTCAATGACTACACCTTGATAATAATGTTTTAATATTTCATCATATTTATATCCTTCATTAGCCATTCCTAATGCACCATATTGACTCATTCCTACTCCATGTCCATATCCGCTTGTATTAATAATTATTTGATTATTATCTTCTGTTATTTCAAAATCATTTGAACGCAAGCCTAATTTTTTGGTAACATCACTGCCTTTCATTTCAACTTCATTTATTTTAAGATTTAGTACTCTTCCCGTGCTTGATTCCCTTAAAATTTCTATTTTTAGTTGGTTTGTTTGATCTATTCCCAAAGCATTATAAAACTCTGATATAGAAAATTTTTTTTGATCTTTAAAAACTGGGGACGTTTCTTCATCCCACACCGATTCAACACTTCTTAAATATGGTGTTTCAAAACTGAATATTTCTTCACTGTTTTCCGTGCGGCCATTACTAGTAGAGAAAAAAAGAGCATCCGCTATTTTTTCTTCATAAGATATATACTCTAATGATGTTTCATCTACTGCTCTTTTTAATTTTAATATTTTCTCACTATACTCATCTTTCCATCTTTCCTTCAAATATTCATTATCCAAATATACCTGATTTGTAACCGTATCAACAACATCATATTCCTTTTCTTTATTGTATTCTACTCTTTTTAAAACATAGCTTCTGGCAGCAACAGCTTGAGCTTTTAAAGCTTCTATATGAAAAGTTGTTGGCATTTCTCCTGCTAAGACACCAACAACATAATCTTCTAATTCCACTTCATCAATTCTTCCTAATTTTTCTCTTTTCACTTTTACATACAATTTCACTTCTTTTTTTTCTTCAATTTTCTTTTCTATTTCTTCTTTTAGTAAAAAAAGGACAATAAAAAAAGGAATAATCAATAGTAGTAAAGTTAAATATGTTGCTTGTTTCATGAGCATCTCCCCTATGATAATATGCTGGATACTTCATAAAATTCATAAATAAAATTAACTACTAAATATGATATTCCTATTGATACAAAAACATAAAATAATACTATTTGCATCCGTTGGTTCTTTTTAAATAAGTGTTCTAACCTTATTGCGGTCATAATCCAAATGATGATAGGAACAACAATTATATATAAAAGAAGTTTAATGTTCATTTTCCTCTTCGTACTCCTTTAATTTTTGAATTCGTCTACTATATCTTTCGACTGTTGAAAAAGGTGTCGTTAAAAAAGCATCAACTATATCCTTTATTTCAAAAAACAATAAATTTGCTGGCAAAGATATTATATTAATATCATCGTCATGCCTTGCTGTTTTTACTTCCCAAACATTATTTACCTTGGCACATCTGACTCCCTTAACCTTGTTACACGCAATAGACATGCCAACTCCATTAGCACATATTGCGATACCATAATCAAATGCTTTGTTTTTATATTCTTCACCTAGTTTTATGGCAAAATCTGGGTAATCAACTATTTCTATTGAACTGGTACCGTAGTCAATAACATCGTACTTCTTCTTCTTTAAGTATTTTGTCAGTTTTTGTTTTAGTTTATATCCCCTATGATCTGAGGCTATTCCTATCTTCATAACATCACCTACTATCTTTATTTTATCATTTATATTAATAAATATAAAGAAAAAAACAAGAATTGACCTTGTCTTTACTTTTCATTCGTTTTAATAACAACATATCGGTTTGGTTCTTCACCTTCACTGATAGTATGAACACCCTCTATTTTTGCTACTTCCTCATGAACAATTCTTCGTTCATAAGAATTCATGCTATCTAACTTAACTTCAATGCCTGTAGCAACAACTTGCTTAGCTGTATTTCTAGCTAATACTTCAATTCTTTTTAATTGCTTTTCTTTGTAATCTTCCACATCAAGTGTTATATTCACATTAAAATGAAGTTTATTAGAAACAGCATTTTTTAATATTGTTTGAAGACTATCTATGGTTCTACCGCCCTTACCTATTAAAATTGAATTGTTTTGAGAAAATAAAGTTAATTTTAAGTGATTCTCCCTTATTTTAACTTCAACATTTGCTTCAATTCCCATTTTATTTACAATATCTAGCAACAATTCTTTCAAATACTTAAGAATTTCTTCTTTTATAACTACTTCTATCTTTATTTTTTTTGATTTAAACAAACCTGCTTCTTCTTCAAAAACCTTTATAAGTACTTCTTCTTCTTTTTTCTTTAATTCTTGAAGAGCTTTTTCTTTTACTTCCTCTTCTTTCTTTCCTTCATAGCTATATACTTTCATTTCTTTTCACTCCTTTTAACAATTACATTTTGCAAAATGGTAAATGCACTAGACGTAGTCCAATATAATGAGATTGCTGTTGACATCGTTAAGGATGCTACAGGAATAAAGAAAAGTAAAAATTTATTCATAAAGGCCATTTGTTTAGTCGCATCAGTATTAATTGAAGCTGTTTTATTAAACTGAAATGAATATTTTGTAACAATCGCTAATAAGGCAACTAATATTAAATATTGAAATTGACCTTTCTCAATAATAGCGGTTAATGGAGTTGTCCCTAATTGGATTGTTAAGAATGTTTCTTCAAAGATAGCTGGAACCCTATTTACTGCCTCTAAAAAGGCAAAGAATAAAGGCAACTGTAAAAACGCAAACAAACAACTAGAAAGAGGATTTATTTTGTACTTTTGGTAAACCATCATCATTTCTTGACTCTTTTTCATCATTTCCTCTTGAGATGTTTTACTTTTATATTTTTTTTCAATCGCATCTATTTCCGGTTTTGCTTTTCCCATTTTTTCTGATTGCATGGCAGTCCCTTTAGTAAGGGGATACATTGCTGCTCTTATTAAAAAGCCTATTATTATAAGAGATAAACCATAATTTTTAACTAACATTCCTAGTTTTAAAATTATCCATGCTAGTGGTTTAACAAATATACTATTCCACAATCCTTCATAACCACCATCATTTATTTTAAAACTTTCGCATTTTGGTAATTTATCAACATCAATTTTATTATTTTTATATATTTCAATAACATTACTATCTCCTGGTTGACATAAAATATTTGATGGTAAATTTTGTCCTGTTGCTTCATACTTAATCATTTTATTATCTTTATCTTTTAAATAAGTTGTACATCCAGTAAGTAACATTATTACAAACATTAATATTATTATTTTATATTTTTTCATCTTGACACGCTCCATTAATTTTTTCTAACAATAAATTTAATTGATTTGATATCTCCCTATACTTTAATGTTAAAATTTCTTTCCTAACTATTATAACATAATCTAAATTCTTATTAACTTTAATATTTTTATATAGTATACTTTTTATTTGTCTTTTAATTTTATTTCTTATTACACTAATTCCTATTTTTTTTGGAACAGATATTCCAAAACGAAAATATTTTTTTGCTTTTTTTATTATATATATAATAAAATATTTATTAGCATAATGATGGCGATCATTTATTATTTTTTCAAATTCCTTTGATTCTTTTATAATATTTACTTTTTTCATTTAATCACCTTCATACTAAAAAAGCCACATAAGTGGATTATTTTGATAATTTTTTGCGCCCTTTATTTCGTCTTTTATTTAAAATATTTCCTTTGCTTTTTTTTCTCGCAAAAAAACCATGATTCTTTTTAGCTTTTCTATTGTTTGGTTGAAAAGTTCTTTTCATTTGATGCACCTCCACGTCCACTAACATTATAATTAAAGAACCTTTAAATGTCAATGAAACAAAGAATTATAAATTATAAATTATCTGCTTTATTACATATTTTAATTTTTTTTCTTTTTCATTATGGTTGTTTAGTCCATGTCCCTGTTTGTGTTCCTGTATAGGTACCAACTTTATTTTCATAATATTTTTCTCTAAAATAATTATTTAAGTAATATAAAAGCCCGTCACCTAAAATTGTATCATCTCCACCCATTGTTATGGTAGTTAGCTTGTTCAAATTAAAAGCACCATTACCTATTGATGTAACAGAGGCAGGTATAACTAATGTACTTAATTGGTTTCCGGAGAATGCATTATTTCCTATAGTATTAATATTTTCTTCTATAGTAACACTCGTTAGACTCATATATAAGAAAGAGAATGGTCCAATAAAATTTGCATTTCTATCAATATTATTAGCCATTACTTTAGTGCCTACTACTAAAGTTGTTCCATCCTTGGTATATATTGCATTATTGATTGATTTATAATTAGGATTGCCTCTATCAACTGTTAGTGATGCCAAATTTCGATTGCCACCCAAAAAACCTATTGCCAGACTTGTAACACTACTTGGAAGGGCAATATTTGTTAATTTGTTCCCATATATAGCACGAATTCCTATAGTTGTGACACTGTTTGAGATAATAAACTGTTCTATATTATTATATGAGAAGGAATCTCTTCCTATTGTTATAACACTACTTGGAAGGAAAACACTCTTTAATTCATTAGTTGAAAAAGCATCATCACCTATTGTTATTAAATTATTTTGCATAGTAAGATTTTTTATTTGATTAGTATAAAAGGCTCCATAACCTATCGTTTTAAGGTAACGCGGTAACTTAACAGCTGTAATAGGACCTGGATCATCAGGGACTAAATAATAACAATATTCATAAGTACCAGTTTCCGTATTATCATAATTTATATCTACTGGTTCTTCCTCATCATCACACCATTGTTCATCAGGTGTAATAAATGCTCCTGGGCCTATGTGTTCAACTTCTACCCCTCCTATTGTATCTGGTATCTCGGGATTATATGGACAAGATGGGTTATCTAAATCATATTTTTTTATTTTTTTTGTTGCCGAATCAAATGTAAAACACGATTCAGGAGCTGAAGTATATGTATTTTTATTTATACTTATCAAATTATTATATTTACCATATATTTCTAAACCTTCCCATTGATTCTTCCCTAATATACTTACATACACTTCATCATTTATAACTGCTGCTGATAAAGATTTATAATTATTATTATCTATTTCTAATTCTTCAGATATATTTTGCTCATTTAAACCCCTTGCATCAAAATCGGTGGTTACATTTTTTTCAAGTCAATTGCCTTGATTACCATTTTGGCATTATTTTCAAAAGTTTTTGCTTTACTACTTTTAATAATATTTGATATACCAGGAACAGCAATAGCAAAAATTATCGCCAATATCGCTATTACCGCTAATAGTTCGACTAACGTAAATCCTTTCTTTCTTATTTTATAAGGATATATTAACCACTTATATTTACTTGTGATTAATTTCATATACAATAACCTCCATATATTTTACTATTTTTATTATATAACAGATATCTATCTGTGTCCAATACTATTTTAATACCTTTTTGTTCATAACTTTTGCATAAATAACCTCTTTTATCATTATTAAACTAGTTATAAACATTATTGACATTTCTGTTTTTGTTTGAAAAGTTATTATCAACATCATTTTGTTGATAACTTAACTAAATTCTTTTAATTATTAATTTTTATTGTTGATAAGTATGTTCATAACTTTACTTTTTATCACTTTTGATATGTTTATAGTTTAAAATTTGATAAAAATAAGTTACAATACTATTAGATTTATGTAATTTTAGGATGTGGTAATTGTGGATAAAAATACAATATGGCTTAATTTTTTAAATCTTATGCGTAGTAAATTAACATCACTACCATTTGATACTTGGTTTAAAGGTACTAAATTACATGACTTAGATAATGGGGTTGCAACCATAATTGTTCCTATGCACGTTCATAAAAAGCACTTAAAAGATAATTATTATGATATGATTTTAGCGGTGTTTAACGAGGTTACAGGTACTAATTTTGAATTTAATTTTATTCTTGAAGAAGAAAGTAATAATAATAAAAAGAAAAGCGATAAAAACGAGGAAAATTTAGGTGTTCCTTATAATGATCCTGTTAAAGCTAATTTAAATAGTAATTATATATTTGAAACCTTTGTGATAGGAGAAAGTAACTTTTTTGCCCACGCCGCTGCTGTTTCGGTGGCTGAAAACCCTGGAAAGTCTTATAATCCATTATTTATATATGGTAATAGTGGACTTGGTAAAACTCATTTAATGCATGCCATTGGAAATTATATAGTTAAAAATACTAATAAAAAAGTATTATATGTCACTAGTGAAAAATTTGTATCAGATTTTTTAAACCTAACTAAAAGAGATAGTAATGGAACTAATTATGATTACATCGAGTTTTTTAAAGATAAGTATCGAAATATAGATGTCTTAATTATAGATGATATTCAAATGCTAAGTGCAGCACCAGCATCTCAACAAGAATTTTTTCATACTTTTAATGATTTATACGATGATAATAAACAAATTATCATATCATCTGACAGATCCCCTGATGATTTAAAACTACTTGAAGAAAGATTGGTTACTAGGTTTAATTGGGGATTAAAAGTGAATATATATCCACCTGACTATAATCTTAGAATGGATATATTAAAGAAAAAAATAGGTAATAGAGAACTAGGAAAACCTATAACAGATGATGTTTTTGAATATATAGCTAATAACTTTCAAGCTGATGTTAGACAATTAGAAGGAGCTTTAACAAGAATATATGCTTATGCTACAATGTTTAATGTAAGTGAAATAAATTTAGATGTAGCGATTGAAGCTTTAAAAGATTATTTAAATAGATCTTTATCAATTAAAAATGATATCAATAGAATTCAAAAAATAGTAGCTGAATATTACAAAGTAAAACCTGATGATTTAAAAGCAAATAATAGAAGTAGTAATATAGCGTATCCTAGACAAGTAGCAATGTATTTATCTAGACAATTAACTGATGAATCTTTTATTAAAATAGGAATGGAGTTTGGTGGTAAAAACCATTCAACTGTAATTCATGCTTGTGATAAAATTGAAAAAGATTTAAAAAGTAGTAAAGAGTTAAAGAATGTAATTGATAATTTAATTAAACAAATTAAATAACAAGTTATGAACAATAAAATTATATTAAATTTATTATAAAATAAGGGTTAAAGATAATTATGAACATTATTGACATCTAAAATAATAATATATTTATAATTAATAAAAAATAATGGAGGTTAAATTATGGATTTAAAAATTAAAAAAGATATTTTATTAACTAATTTAAATTATGTATCAAAAGCTGTTTCTACTAAAAATGTTATTCCTGTGTTATCAGGAATTAAATTTGTTTTAAATAAAGAAGGTCTTTATTTAGAAGCAAGTGATGAAAGTATTATTATTAAATCTTTTATTAAAAAAGATAATATTGATGGTATTAATGAATTAGGAAGTATTATTATTCCAGGAAGATATATTGTTGATATAGTTAGAAAATTACCAAATGATACTATAAATATAAAAGTAGATGGTTTAAAAATATTGATAACTACTCCATCTTCAGAATATACCTTAAATGGAATGGATGTTTCTGAATATCCAGATTATTCAATTGAATTACATAAAACACCAATTATCTTAGATCAAAACGTATTAATTAATATTGTTAATCAAACTTCATTTGCTTGTTCTACACAAGAATCTAGACCGGTATTAACAGGTATAAATTTTAAAATAAATAATAATGTTTTAAATGCTATAGCAACTGATTCATATAGGCTATCTAAAAAAACGATAACAATCGAAAATGGCAATGATGATGAAATAGATGTCGTTATACCTAAAAATAGTTTAATGGAATTAATAAAGATATTAGATGGTGAAGATATTATTGAATTACATAT
>CAZQOT010000002.1:18626-25247 GCA_964595115.1 uncultured Muribaculaceae bacterium
TAGGTCTTTTTTCTTGACTATAATTATTAATAAGGTTATCATTATAATATAAGAATAGGTGATTGTAATGAAAAATAATAAAAGAGGGTTTACTCTAGTTGAAGTTTTAGCAGTTATATTAATATTAGGAATCTTAGTAGCAATAGTAGTTCCTAGTATTTATTCGCTTGTAAATGAAGCACAAGAAAAAGAATATAACACGGTAATGGGAACATTTGAAGCAAGTGGTCTTTTATATGTTGATAGACATATGGAAATAGTTAAATCAGATATAGATCAATATGGATATCATATTATTACTTTAAATGATTTAGTCGATGATGGTTTATTAGATGCACCTATAATTAATCCTATAGATAATGAAGACATTGATTTAGATAAAGAAATAATAATAACTAAAGAGATGGGAGCTAATTTTTCAGCTTGTTTTGAAGATAGAAATTGTTATATTCCAACCAAATTATATAATAAATTAGAAGCTGTAAAATTAGAAGGGGCAGATCCAACAACCCAAGGATTACATTACGATTCAACTAATGATTATTCATATTATAAAGGAGCCAATCCAAATAACTGGGTTGAATTTAATGAAGCATTGTGGCGTATTGTGACTATGGAAGGTTCATCTCAAGATAATTCTATCAAAATTATATATGAGGGAAGATTAAGAAAAAATAAAACTATTGAAAATGGTAAAATAGGAGCATCTGTTTTTAATTCTATTAATTCAAATAATTATGATAGTGTTCTAACGATTAAAACATATTTACAAGAATGGTATAACACTAATATAACAGAAGACAATAAAGTGTTAGTTGAGTCAAAAAATTTGTGTATAGGTAAAACAACATATAGTGCAAGTGGTGTATCTAAGACAACATTTTTTAATGATAGTTGTACTACTCAAACAACTAATGAATTATCAATTGGTTTGCTGTTAGGTAGTGATTATTTATATGCCAGCACCGAAACAGGTTGTACATCATCAACTACAACAGCATGTAAGAATAATAACTATTTGTATAAAAATTATGAATATTACACAATAACAGGAGAAACAGCAGGTAGTAACGTGTGGGTTGTAGGAAATAATTTAATTCCTGTATCAGCAACAACAAGCAAAGAAATAAGACCAGTATTATATTTAAATTCTAATACTTTTGTCGATCGAGGAGATGGATCATTTGAAAGTCCATATAGAGTTAAATTAATTTATGCAGCAGACCAAACAGAACCAGTAATAACAATGGTTGGTGATAGTCCAGTTGATATTATAAAAGGAATACCATATATTGATGCTGGAGCAACAGCTATTGACAATGTTGATGGGAATATAACTAATAAAATAATAGTAATGAGTAATTTAAATATAAATAAAGTGGGAACATACTATGTAAGATATGCAGTAATGGATAGAGCAGGAAATATATCGGTAAAAAATAGAATTATAAATGTTACAAATTCATATAATTTTACTTATACAGGAGATTATCAAATATTTACCGTACCATTTACTGGAGCATATATGCTTGAAGCTTGGGGAGCTCAAGGAGGAGGATTAAATGATTCTGGAGGTAAAGGTGGTTATTCAGTAGGGATAGTTAATTTAAACGAGGAAGATGTATTATATATAACTGTTGGACAAGAAGGTTCAGATGTAGGTTTAGGAACTATATCGTTTGGAGGAGGTGGTTATTCCAAACTTGCATCTACTAGTGCTGCTCATGGTGGTGGCGCCTCTGATATTCGTATCGGAACTAATAACTTATATTCACGTGTAATAGTTGCCGGCGGTGGCGGAGGGGGGCGCATTGATGCAGTCACTGGAAATTGGAATTCTGGAGGATATGGTGGTGGTTCTTCTGGAGGGAAAGGATTTTCTAATTCAGATGGAACTGAAGGGGGAACAGGAGGAACCCAAACGACACCGGGTACTGGATGGGGAGGAACCGGAAGTTTTGGAAGTGGGGGTAGTGAATCAGGAAATACAGGTAGTGGCGGCGGAGGCGGAGGCTGGTATGGCGGCGGTGCTGGAGCTAGTTTAACCGAAGGCGGTTCGTTAGTTTGCCCAGGTGGTGGTGGTTCGGGTTGGATATATACAGCTAGTACTTTTACAACTTGGCAAACAGCCAAGCCAGTAGAAGCAGTTAATTGGCTTCTTACTAGCGATTATTATTTGAATTCCGCTTCAACTATTGCAGGAAATGCTTCGATGCCGGCCCCAGGAGGAGGCACTGAAACAGGACATTCTGGTAATGGTTATGTAAGAATAACAATTTTAGATTAATATAAAAAAATAAGACCTTAACGGGGTCTTTTTTCTTGACTATAATTTACTTAAGAGTTATTATATGTATTATAAGTATAGGTGGTTAAATTGAGAATAAAAAAGGAAGGTTTTACCTTAATTGAAATACTGGCCATAATTATTGTTTTAACTGTTATTTCTTCAATAGTTATCCCAAATGTTTTTGGTATGATTAGAAATGCTAGACAAAAATCATATGAAACATTAATCAATGACATTGAAGGAAGTGTTAGAGTATATACATCTCAATATCGAAATGATGTAGAAAACAGTCTTCTTTCATTAAATTACTATGTTTTAACATTAAATGATTTAAAAAAAGAAGGTCTATTAAAAACACCAGTAATAGATCCAAGAACAGATGAAGTAATAAATTTAAATAAAAAATTAATTGTAACATTAGCAGAAGATGATACTTTTTCTGTATGTTTTGAAGATCGAAAATGCTATATTCCAACTTTGCTTTATAATAAATTAACAGAAAATGTTGTATCAGGAGAAAATCAAGGATTACACTATGATTTAACAAATAATTATTATTATAAAGGAGCCAATCCAAATAATTGGATATTATTTAACAATTATCTTTGGAGAGTAGTAAAAATTAACGAAGATGGAACAATTAAAATAATATTTGAAGGCAAAAAGAAAAATAATGGCACAGAAGAAAATGGTAAAACAACAATAATGGAATATGACGATAGTTCTAATGACTATAGTACAAATATAAATATAAAAACATACTTACAAAATTGGTATAATACAAACATAACTAGTGGAAATAATGCTAAAGTAGAAACTAGAAATTGGTGCATAGGCAAAACAACTTACAGTGCAAGTGGAGTTTCAAAAGCAACATTTCAAAGCGATGAGTGTAATCAAACAACCTCTTTATCAGTAGGATTAATTTCGGCCAAAGATTATTTATATGCTAGTGCCGATGCTAGTTGTACATCTTCAACAACAGATGCATGTAAAAATAAGAACTATTTATATAAAGGTAATTATGATTATTGGAGTATAACCGGAGATGCAGCTGGATTAAATACATGGACATTAAAAAATGGAACAAACGTTACTCAAATAAGCCAAGAAAAAGGAGTAAGGCCAGTTGTTAATTTAATATCGAGTGTTTTAACAGAAAAAGGAGACGGAAGTATTGATAATCCGTATGTAATAAAAAAAGAATTAAATAATGATATTGAAAAACCAATAATAAGTATTAATGAACCTAATCCAGCCGTAGTAAATTTTGGAGATGTATATATTGATGCTGGAGCTACTGCTGTAGACATTGTTGATGGTGATTTAACATCAAATATTATAACAATTAGTAATGTTAATACTAGTATTATAGGGACTTATACGGTAACATATGTCGTTATGGACAATTGTCATAATATACAAAGAGCAACAAGAAAAGTAATGGTGACAGACCCATATTATAGCATTAGTGAAGGAGTTAATATACCGCAGTTAGCACCAGGAATGACACCAATAAAAAGGGAAGGCTCCACTTGGGTTGACACAACTAAAGATGACCCAGATTGGTATGATTATACAACTAGTGACAAGAAATGGGCCAATGCTCGCACTAATGATTGTACCGTTCCAGGAAATATTGAGACATGTAGCATGTGGGTATGGATACCAAGATTTGTTTATATGATAAGGAGTGGGTGGCATACCACTTCCCCAGTTATAGATATTCAATTTAGTATGAGCCTTGATGATACAAGAGCAGGAACAGTTCCTTTGGATAGAAGTAATGGGGCAACTGCTTCTAATAACAAATGGACTACTCATTCAGCTTTCACCTTTGGCGAGACTGAAATACCTGGTTTTTGGATGGCAAAATTTGAAGCAAGTAGTAGCAATCCTGACCCTGAAAATCAAGGAGGTTCAGGTGACATCACTTTAAAAGTAAAATCAGTTCCAAGCGTCTCAGCATGGAGAAACATTAGCCTTGACCCTAGTTATATAGTATCTAGGCTAATGGAAAAAGATAATTATTATGGATGGGGAACCAGCGGGAAAAGAATAGACACACACCTAATAAAAAATAGTGAATGGGGAGCTGTAGCTTATTTATCACAATCAGAATATGGAAAGAATGCTCCTGTATGGAATAATCCGAATCTAGAGTCAACGACAGGTTGCGCGGGGGATTCAGCAGATGATTATTGGACTGCCCCGGGAGTGGCCTGTGCCTATTTATATGATACACCTAATGGTAAGGAAGCAAGTACAACTGGGAATATATATGGTGTTTATGACATGGTTGGTGGTGCAGTTGAACGTTCAGCTGCCTATGTAAATAATACTTCAGCCAATACAACTGAATATGATATGTTTAGTAGACAATATTCAATTCCAATTTTATCAAAGGCGGATAATCGATATAAAGATGTATACGATTTAGGCACACCTGATGATAGTTCTAGTAACTATGCATTGGCAATTAACAGAAGAGGTGAAGCTGTATATGAAACAACCGCCGTTACAGCTACAAGTTACAGTGCTGGTTCAATGATGCCATATGATGATTTAAGTTTTTTTTCTCGTGGTGGCTCTTTATCCAATGATGATAATAATATTTTCCTTTTTAGTCCTATAAGTAAGGGTGAGGGAGGCTTCATTTCAAGCGATCTTGGTTGGTGGTCTACAGCAGGTTTTAGACCAACATTAATTGTTTCAAAATTTTCATCAATTGATGATACTGATACAAGACCATTAATCACGTTACTCAGACATACTCCATTTAATACTATACAAGGTGCGACATATGTAGATGCGGGAGTTAGAGCTTATGATGAAGAAGATGGCATTATAACTTCGAGTATTGTTGTAACTGGTACTGTAAATACAAGTATACCAGGAACATATTATATTAATTATAACGTCACTGACAGCGATGGAAATAGTGCTGAACAAATTACGAGAACAGTAATAGTAAATGAAACAGTATTTTCCTTTAATTACACAGGAAGTGTTAAAACATTTCAAGCTCCTGTTAAAGGAAAATATAAATTAGAGGTTTGGGGAGCACAAGGTGGGAATGCTATTTATAATGGAAGTGTATATACATATGGGGGCAAAGGTGGTTATGCTGTAGGCGTGGCTGATTTAAATGAAGGACAGTCATTAAATATTTATGTAGGGGGACAGGGTACAAGTTCTGATACAAATATAAATAATATACTATCAGGGGGTTATAACGGTGGCGGATCAGGCTATAATGGAAATAGTGGGACATCTAGAGGAGCAGGCGGAGGCGGAGCTACGGATATAAGAAAAAGTGGAACGGCATTATCAAATAGGATTATAGTCGCTGGTGGGGGCGGAGGCGGAGTATACTTTCCTACCTATGGAACAAATTATCCAGGAGCTGGTGGTGGTACAACAGGAGTTAATGGATATACAAGCTCATATAATGCAACATTTAGTTATCATGGAAAAGGAGGAACCCAAAGTAGCGGTGGTGCTGGCGGAAATAATTTCTGTGCAAGTGGTGCTGGGTCGCTTGGTCAAGGCGGAAACGGTTGCGCAGCCACTGCAGGTACGGGTGGCGGAGGCGGAGGCTACTATGGCGGCGGAGCAGATGGCGGAGGAATGGGATCCGCTGGTGGCTCTAGTTACATTGGTGGTGTTACCTCGTATGGTGCTGTAACTGCCCAAACCATCGCAGGCAATGCTTCGATGCCAGCTCCAGTTAGTGGTACCCAAACAGGTCAATCTGGTGATGGATATGTTAAGATAACATATCTTGGACCATAAGATAGTAAAGATTTAATAAATATTATTATATAAAATGAAAAATCTACTAGTGATAACTGGTGGATTTTTACTTTGCAACATTAAACCTTTTTCTTGACTATAATAATCAATAAGGTTATCATAATATTAGAAGAATAGGTGATTTGATTGAGAATAAAAAGAGAAGGTTTTTCACTAATCGAAGTGTTGGCTATAATCGTTGTTATGACTATTTTTTCATTAATAGTTATTCCAAGTGTTTTCAATACGATTAAAAATGCTAGGCAACAATCTTATGATACACTAGTTAGCGATATAGAAGAAAATGGTAGAGTATATGCATCTCAACATCGAGAGGATGTAGAAAACAGTTTTCTTTCATTGAATTATTATACAATTACGCTAAGTGATTTAAAAAGGGAAGGCTTGTTAAAAACGCCAGTAATAGATCCAAGAACAGATGAAGTAATAAGTTTAACTAAAAAATTGATAGTAACACTGGCAGAAGACAATACTCTTTCTATCTGTTTTGAGGATAGGGGATGTTTCATTCCAAC
>CAZQOT010000002.1:25347-26656 GCA_964595115.1 uncultured Muribaculaceae bacterium
CAAACAACAAGTAGTTTGGCGGTAGGTTTGTTAACAGCAGGAGAATATTTAAGTGCAAGTTTGGATTCTAATTGTAGTACATCAGCTAATATTGTTTGTGGTAATAAAAATTATTTAAATAAAAGTGATTATGAATACTGGAGTATAACTGGAGATAGTGGAAGTAATGATGTTTGGAGTGTAATAAACGGAGCTAAAACATCATCTCCAACAGTTGAAAAAGGAATTAGACCTGTTATCAATTTGATTGAAGGAGCATTAATAAGTGAAGGTGATGGTTCTTTTGATAATCCTTATAAAGTAAAAAAAGTTGTTAATATAGATCAAACTAAACCAGTAATAACAATACTAGGTGATAATCCAATAGAAGTTGGAAAAAACAGTATATATGTAGATGCTGGGGCTACAGCTTTTGATGATGCAGATGGAGATTTAACAGCTAGAATACAAACAATAAGTAACGTTAATACAAGTGTTATAGGGACATATACTGTTAATTATGTAGTAATAGATAATGCAGGAAACATGTCACTCCCTAAGGTTAGAATAGTGAAAGTAATTAAAACAGATTTAACTCCACCAGTAATAACACTGCTAGGTAATAATCCAGCAATAGTACCTTTAGGGAGTGAATATATAGATGCTGGAGCTACAGCATTGGATGATGTCGATGGGAATATAACAAGTGAAATTCAGGTATCAAGTAATGTTAATACAGAAGAAGAAGGATTTTATACTGTAACATATACAGTAACAGATAGTAGTGATAATGAAGCAACCCCGGTAACAAGAACAGTTAATGTAAAAGTACCTAATTATACGTTTGATTATACTGGAGAAGTTCAATCAGCATATTTACCTATTGGGACATATAAGATTGAAGTATGGGGAGCACAAGGTGGATATTATAATGAAAATAACTTTGGTGGTTATGGTGCCTATTCAGTGGGTGTATATGAAGCAGCATCTGAAACAACGTTATATGTAGCTGTTGGCGGACAGGCAAAATCGTTTAATGGAGGAGGTAATGGTGGTGGTTATGTAACTCACATTGGCGGAGGGGCAACACATATTGCAACTAGGACTGGACAATTGTCAACTTTATCATCATACCTATCTTCAATTCTAATCGTAGCTGGTGGAGGCGGTGGTGGGGGCAAATATATTCAAGAAGGCTACGGGGTATGGACTGGAAGAGGTGGCGATGGTGGTGGCATTCAAGGAAACCAACCATCAAACCCATCATACTGCCCTTATTATTGCTCATCAGGCGGTAGTGGAGGAACTCAAAGCGCTGGCGGATCTGGTG
>CAZQOT010000002.1:26756-33045 GCA_964595115.1 uncultured Muribaculaceae bacterium
GTATTAACAAATGCTACTTATGGAATAACAAAAGCAATGTATTGCTATAGTTGTTCTACTTCATCTGCTGACAATACGCGTACTTATTCAACAACCAATGTATCATCGATACCAACAGCCAATTATGCTAAAATAGGTAATGGTTATGCAAAGATAACTTATTTAGGACCATAGAACAAAAAAGGCCATTACGGTCTTTTTTAATTCTTATAATATTAATATCTAGTAATATTATAAAAAATGATATATAATAGGTTCGTTAAAAAAGAGGTGATTTTATGAAATACGATGTTATTGTTGTTGGTGGCGGTCACGCCGGATGTGAAGCCTCTTTTGCTTGTGCTCGTATGAATCATAAGACACTTCTTATTACTGGAAACATTAATAATGTTGCAACAATGCCTTGTAATCCGTCAATAGGTGGTAGCGCCAAAGGCATAGTAGTGCGCGAAATAGATGCTTTAGGTGGAATGATGGGTAAAATAGCGGATAAAACCCATTTACAAATAAAGATGTTAAATAGATCTAAAGGGCCAGCTGTAAGGTCGCTAAGAGCTCAAGCAGATAAAATTTTATATCCAAAAGAAATGTTAAAGGCTTTGCAAAACCAGGAAAACCTAGATTTACTAGAAGGTATGGTGGAAGATTTAATAATTGAGGACAATGTTGTTAAAGGAGTTATCTTGAACGACGAAAAAGAAATCTACGGTAAAACTGTTATATTAACAACTGGTACGTATATGAAAAGCGATATTTTAGTGGGGAATACACGTACTAGTAGTGGCCCCGCTGGTGAAAAGCCAACTCTCCATTTAAGCGATAATTTAAAAGATTACGGTTTTGAACTACTTAGGTTAAAAACAGGAACCCCTCCAAGGATAGATGGCTCATCGATTGATTTCAGTAAAACAAAGGTTGAATCTGGCGATGATGAATTACTTACATTTAGTTATGATACTGAACCAAATTATAAAATTGAGGATCAAGTGCCGTGTCATCTAATATATACATCTCCTCTAACCCACAAAATAATTAAAGAAAATTTAATCAAATCTAGTATGTATGGCGGGCTTAATGATATAAAAAGCGTAGGTGCTAGATATTGTCCTTCAATTGAGGATAAAGTTGTTCGTTTCGCTGATAAAGAACGTCATCAATTATTTTTAGAGCCAGAAAGTAGATATTATGATGACATATATTTACAAGGCTTTTCAACAAGTATGCCACATGAAATACAAGAACAAATGGTTCATAGTTTACCAGGGCTTGAGAATGCTGTAATATTAAAATATGCTTATGCAATTGAATACGATGCTATTTGTCCAACACAAATTAAACCAAGTTTGGAAACTAAAATAATTGAAAACCTTTTTACCGCTGGACAAATAAATGGAACAAGTGGTTATGAAGAAGCCGCTGGACAAGGTTTAATCGCAGGAATTAATGCTTCTTTAAAACTAGAGGGAAAAGAACCATTTATTTTAAAAAGAAATGAAGCATATATAGGTGTTTTAATAGATGATTTAGTTACTAAAGGAACATTAGAGCCATATCGTTTATTAACTTCAAGAGCAGAATATAGACTTTTATTACGTGACGATAATGCTGATTTAAGGTTAAGAGAATATGGATACAAAGTTGGATTAATAAATGATGAACAATATAAAAAACTTATATATAAAAAGAATAAAATTGAAGAAATCATAGATAAATTAAAAAGTATAAAAATTAAAGAATATGGAACGGATGCTTATAGTTTGTTGAAAAGGCCAGGAATAAAAATAGAAGATATTAAATTTTATATTAACGAAAGTGATGAAAAAATTTTAGAACAAATTGAAATAAATATAAAATATGATGGTTATATTAAAAAAACAATTAAAGAAGCTGAAAAAATGATGAGAGATGAAAATAAATTAATTCCAAATGACATCGATTATAATAAAGTTCCTAATTTAGCTACTGAAGCAAGGCAAAAACTAATAAAGGTAAAGCCTATATCCATTGGACAGGCGATGCGTATAAGCGGTGTTAATCCATCTGATATATCAATTTTATCAATTTATTTAAGGAAGTATTATCCACATGAATGAAAAAGAATTTATTAGTTATTTAGAAAAATTAGGAATAAACATTGACGAAAATAAATTATTTCAACTAGAAAAATATTATGAACTTTTAGTAACTAAAAATCAAGTTATGAATTTAACTAATATAACTGAAAAAGAAAGCGTATATTTAAAACATTTTTATGACAGCATAACCCTAACAATAATTCATAATTTTATGGATTGTGAGTCAATTTGTGATATAGGAACAGGAGCTGGATTCCCAGGAGTTGTTCTTAAAATTATTTTTCCCCATCTAAAAGTAGTATTAATTGATAGTTTAGAAAAGAGAATAAAGTTTTTAAACGAGTTAATTAATGAGTTACAGTTAAATGATATTGAAGCAATTCATATAAGAGCGGAAGACTATGCAAGAAAAAACAGGGAAATGTTTGATATAGTTACCTCAAGGGCCGTGGCAAAATTGTCAATATTAAACGAGCTGTGTTTACCTTTAGTGAAGGTAAATGGTTTCTTTATAAGTATGAAGGGGAGTGCTGAAGAAGAGTTAAATGAAATTAATAACAATTTAAAACTGTTGGGTGGTCAGATACTTGAAGTGAAAAGTTTTTTATTACCATATGAAAACAGTAAGCGAACACTTATTAAAATAAAAAAAGCGAAAAAAAGTGATACAAAATATCCCCGCGATTTTAAAGAAATTAAGAAAAAACCATTGTAAAAATGGTTTTTTAATAGTATTATATATGTAGTGTAGAATATGGAGGGGTCCTTATGAACAACAGTATGGAAAAAGAAATTTTCGAAATATATATAGAAGATATAATTCCTAATCGTTTTCAACCTCGTTTGACTTTTGATGAAGGAGCATTAAATGAGTTAGCAGAGTCTATTAAGCAACATGGAATTATTCAACCGCTTGTCTTAAGAAAAATAGAGGACAAATATGAAATAATTGCTGGAGAAAGACGTTATAAAGCAGCTCAAATTGCGGGATTAAAAAAAGTCCCTGCTGTTATCATGAATTTAGATGATGGAGAAAGTGCTGAAATAGCAGTTGTTGAAAATATCCAAAGAAGAGATCTAACAGCTTTAGAAGAAGCAGAATCTTATAAAAAATTGCTTGACAAAGGATATTTAACACAAGAACAATTAGCAAATAGGATGGGAAAAACCCAAGCAACTATTTCAAATAAGTTAAGACTTTTAGGATTAAATGATGAAGTTAAAGAAGCGCTTTTAAATCAAAAAATATCAGAAAGACACGCAAGAAGTTTGCTTAGTTTAAAAAATGCTGAAGACCAAACTAACGTCTTGCACAAAATAATAGACAACAGACTTACGGTAAAACAAACGGATGATTTAATAAAATCAATGGTATCTCCAACTGACCCAATACCAACTGAACAAATTGAGGCACTTGACTTTAATGATATTTCAATCCCGCCTAGGGAGAGTCAAATAGAAACTCCTCAATCAGATAGGGAGGAAATTAAAAATAATCCTCCAATAATGCCTATTCCTGTTACAGAGGTGGTGCCACAAATGGAAACGAAAGAAGAACAAATAAATCCCTTGCCTGAACCAACAATGCCAGAGTTTGAGCCTGTTTCTAATATTGACATAGAAAAGATTAAGGAACAAGCCCAAGACATTAATCCAATTAGAGAAACAGCGGATGTTAATGCATTGTTAGGAAAAAGTGATGAACAGCAGCCAGAACAAACCCCACCAGAGCCATTTAAACCAGTAGAAAGTGCTCGTTTCATACCTTTTTTCAATGACGAGGAGGAACAGGTCGAAGAAATTGGAGAGCAAACTCAAGAAGCAACAGGGGTAGTTCCACTAGAACCATTAAATGTAGGCTTTAGTAATCAAGAAAATAACACTCCACCGGCTGTTGAGGAAACAAAAACGTATACTGACAGTTTAATTAATGAATTTCGCCAAAATAGTCCTCAAACTGTTGAGGTTAATGAAGCAGCTCCTAACAATTTAAGATCAGCTATTAATTCTGTTAGGGAAACAACGGAAAATTTAAAAAAGAATGGGTTTATTATTGATTCCGAAGAATTTGACTTTGAAAACTTATATCAAATAATAATAAAAATAAACAAATAAAGAGAATACTATTTTGTTAATGGTTCACTGCCTTTAATATAATATAAGATTCTTTTTTTCTTGCTCTTTTCATCTGCGATACCTCCATTTATTGGGTCTGTTAAAACACCTACAACACCATCAGGCATCTTGTACCATGAATCATCAGTATCACCAAGATATCCTTCAGCAATATCAGCAAAAATATTTTTTGAGTATTTTGATTCTTTAGACTCTAATTCTTGATTATCATCGTAACCTGACCAAACGCCTACTAAAAGGCTTTTATTATAACCAATCGCCCAAGAGTCGGTGTTAGTTGTCCCACTTTTTATAGCCCATTTATGTTTAAGTTTTGATGCGATACTTAAACAGGTGGGTGTATTATAGTCAATCATATTGTAATCGGAGGTTGTAGTAAGTAATTCATTAAGGATATAAGTTACACTTTTATCTAGTACAGTTTCTTCCAAGTTTTGGTGCTCATATATTGTATTGCCCTGTGTATCAATTATTTTGTTAATAAGATATAGGTCCTCTCTAACTCCTTCGTTAGCGAGGGTATTATAGCCATTAAGATAATCTAAAATATTAATGGCTCCCGTTCCCAGCGGAAGAGAAGGTATAGGCTCTAATTTTTGTTTGATACCCGTTCTTTTTATTGTGTCAACTAATAGATCCTCACCTAAAAAAAGATGTGTTTTAATGGCAAATATATTATCGGAGTAAGCAATTGCAGTGGCTAAAGCAATTTTTTTATTAGGATATATTTCTCCAAAGTTTTTGGGGGCATAAGAATTAGTGTTTTCTCCAAAAGTAAAGATTGTGGGTTCACTTAAAAAAGTTGTATCTGAAGTAAAACCATTTTCAATAGCAGCATAGTATAAAAAAGGTTTAATAGTTGAACCAACTTGCCTTTTTGATTGAACGGCCCGATTATATTGTGATTTTTGAAAATCACGGCCACCGGTTAAGGCTATCACTTTGCCTGTTTTAGGTTCAGCCACCACAACAGCCGTTTGAATGTCTTTATTATCTTCAAAAACATTATTTACTGCATTTTCTAATATTGTTTGAGCTTTAATATCTAAATTAGTATATATCCTTAAACCACCTGTTTTTAAAAGTGACTCTGGAACATATTTTAACGCTTTTAATTCTCTAATTACGGCATCTTGATAATACATTAAAGTAGATAAATTATATTTTTCTTTCTTTCCAATATAAGTCAATTTTTCATTAAAAGCTTCATCCTTTTCTTGTTCGGTAATATATTTATTTTTAACCATGCTCCTCAAAATGACAGATTGTCTTTTTTTAGCCTCTAACTCATCGTTTAACGGCGAATAATTATCAGGAGACCTTGGTATACCAGCTAACATTGATGCTTCTGCCAACGTCAAATCAGAAGCACTCTTATCAAAATAATATTTTGATGCATTTTCTATCCCTAATACACCATTACCGTAATTAATAGTGTTTAAATATCCTTCAAGAATACTCTCTTTACTATAATGCGTTTCTATCAAAACGGTTAACAACGCCTCTTCCATTTTACGAGTCCACTTTTTATCAAACTCAAGAAATAAATTTTTAACATATTGTTGAGTTATGGTTGAGGCCCCTTGTGCATGCCGACCGGCTTTGGCATTCTCATAAAAAGACTTAATTATTCTAAAATAGTCGAATCCGGCATGATGAAAAAAGTTTTTATCTTCAATAGAAAGAGTAGCATTTATAATATTAGGTGACACTTTTTTAAGGGAAATCCACTCTTTTTGACCATTACCTTGAAAAAACAAATTATCATCTTTATCATATAAAAAAACACTATTAGCGCTTTTTATATCGATTTTGGGCAGTAATTTAGCTATTGAAAAAACAATTAAATGAGCGAAAATGAAGAAGAAGATGAGGATAACAATACCGTATTTTGCTATTATTTTTATAACTTTCATATTTACCTCCAAAATCTACTTTTAGTATGGTAAATATAAAAGAAAATATGAATATAATAACTATCTTTTGATAATATATAAGTGAGCTTTAGAATTTGTAATAATATTTGTGGGTTTGTCAAACATATATTACAAAATTACCAATTGAAATTAAACTAATGT
>CAZQOT010000003.1:0-5117 GCA_964595115.1 uncultured Muribaculaceae bacterium
CATCTATTAAATATAACATCTAACACACTCCTTACTTATACATTAATTATATCACAATAATATTTTATATTATAAAAAAAAATGACCCATAGAGTCGTCCCCACGTACGATATAAACCTGAATTTATACAGGTGGGTATCATAGAGTAGCCTTTAGGATTACCACATCACTAAGTAGTGGCCATTCAACACCAGCTATTGTTTTGATTCCCTTATCAAAAACTTAGTCGGTTTTACAATAAGCGAATAACGATATCTACAGGTCAATTATATTATAACATAAAAACTATAAATTGATAAAGCTAAAACTTAACAAATAATGTCTTTATTCAATCTTTTTTTCAATTTTACAGCATCTCTTTTTTTATAATAATCTCCGCTTTCTTCTAATTCTGTCACTTCATCTAATAAGATTCTTTGTAATCTTTCTTGGCGTTTGCAAACATACGCTTCTGCTCTCTTTTTATTTTGTTTTAACTCATGCATAAGGTAACAAAAAAGCTCTATATTATCATAATCTTTTACATACTTTTCTATTTCTGAATCAGATGGAATTAAGCAACTCTTATCATCTCCAATTAAACTTAAAATAGCTGCAGTATGTATTCCATTCTCTCTTACTCGCAATGCTGTATGAGCATTTATTTTAAATTGTTCGATAAGAGGAAGTCTTACACCTGTTATAAATTCAGCACATCCCCTGCCCTTCGCCTCAACAATTACTTTTATTTTCATATACTCAAATATGTCTTGTATTTCTGCATAATCCATATATCTTTTCCATCTGTGAAAGACACTTTCAGATAATTTAGGTTCGTTTAAAAATCCTTCTTTTACTCTATATAATTTTGCTTTGTATAAAACACCTTCTTTTATACCATATACTTTCTCATTGTCCAAAACTCCCATGAAATTTCCTCCTAAGTTTATTTTATCACTTTTATTATTTATCATCAATACTATTGTAGTTATCTAAGAATTTATTGTATTTATCTTTATTACGATAACCAATTACTGTGTCTAATACTACATTTTCCGATGACTTAAATATGTTTTTAGCAGCATTAGAATTATTCTTTTCAAGTTCTTTAATAAGCTTCTTTGTCTCTAATCTTTTTGAAGAAGAAGAACAAACAGTAATCATACATCCACAATCTATAAATGTTAGATTATTATATTTTGAAAAAGATATTATATCATCTTCCCTCACATAATAAAGGGGTCTTATTAATTCCATACCCTCAAAGTTAGTACTTTTAAGCTTAGGCATCATCGTCCCATAACGACCATTATATAGCATATTCATCATAATGGTTTCGATTGCATCATCCATGTGATGGGCTAAGGCTATTTTATTACAACCTAACTCTTTAGCTTTATTATATAAATGTCCTCTTCTCATACGAGCGCATAAATAACATGGTTCATCTTTAGCATATTTGCTAACTACCTCAAAGACATCTGATTTAAATATGGTAATTGGAATATTCATTAATCTAGCATTATCCTCAATCAATTTAATATTATCAGGATGATATCCTGGATCCATCGTAATAAATTCTAAATCAAAATGAAATTGACCATGCCTTTGTAATTCTTGAAGACACTTAGCTAGTAACATACTATCCTTACCACCACTGATACAGACTGCTATCTTATCACCTTCAGCAATAAGCTCATAATCTTTAACAGCATGAACAAATTTAGTCCATATTTCTTTTCTAAATTTTTTAATTAAACTTTTTTCTATTTCTCTATATTGTTCCATAAGTTCACCATTCTTTTTCACATTATAACATAAAAACAAACTACATATATTATAGCTTGTTTCACTATTAATAAGCAATATTATTTTCTTAACAACAAACAACTGTTAAGTGTTTGTTCATATTCGTTTTCGTCAACCTCTAATGTATTGTCATAAATACCAAAAAAGTCTTTTCTAATTGTTCCTAAGTAATATTTTTTACTCTTTTTTATATCAATTGTAGATTTTAAATATTTATCATCTGCAAGATATACAGTCTCAGTTGTTTCCATTCCACTTCTTTTAGGATCAATTAGTATTTCTGGTTTATCATCATTATGAGGTAACAATTTTTTATATGTAATATCCTTTTGTTCATACACATACATTGTCTTTCCATTTTTATCTAATAAAGAAATACTTCTTGTAGTTTTAAAAGGCAAAAATCTTGTGTTACTAGTTCCCCAGTTCCAATTATTTATACATATTCTATTAGAAGTACCATCTACATAAAAAACATAAGTAACATCGTCCTCACCGTCACCGTAACAGTTAAATTTAATAATCCTATTACCATTTATATTCCCATAAGAAAATAAATCATTTAATAAATTACCTTTGCAACGATTATTATTAGCTGCAGCATTCTTTTCAATTATTAATTGTTTTAAATCATTTCTAAAACTCTCGTTTTCAATGACTAATTCCGGAAACAATACAATCGCTATTCTTAACTGTCTAAGTTGTTTTTGAGTTAAACCAAAGGTGCTAATATTATATGGTTTTAACATGTTACATATGTATTGTTCATCAGTCATTCTATTTCCCCCATCCTGTTTTTTGTTTCAAATACTTTAATTGCTTGCCTATTCCTAATCCTAACATAGGAACTTCATAATGATTAATATGATCAATTAAATATTGACGGTAATTATTACCTGCTAAAAAAATTAATTTATCTTCGTTTAAATTAACATGTTTACTTAATTCTTTAATGACAACGTCTGCCCATAACATTATTTCTTTTTTTGACTTATTATTTAGTGTTTCATTATATGGATCTATTTCATCATTAGGATTTAATAGCCCATATTTAGCTGACAAAATGAAGATATAATTAGGTTTCAATTGACTTGCATATTTATAACTGTATTTAAACAAAGAACTAATATACATGTCCTTTGCTTTACTTCTGACATTTAATTTTTTACTACAGCATGCTATTAATACTACTTTTTTCATCTTATTTCCTCTAATAATAATTTTAATAATTCAAAATCTTTATCATTTAATTCTTCTTTATATAATTCATTAACTAACCATAGACCTGATTCTCTTATTTTATCTTTAGGTGAATATAACCCTAACCAATCTTTAGAAGCTTTGCATTCATCACATTTGGAAACAGTAGATATAATCTTAGATTCTAACATTAATCTAAGATTCTTATCATCGACTTTAATAAATATAAAATAAAAATTATCTTGTAAGAATTTCGTAATCCCTTTCTCAATTTTTGCTTGATATTCTTTATCTATTAATGAACTATATTTATCTTTATTAATTCTTTCAGTTAAATCTAATTCCCATATTTCTAAATACTTATCTTTCTTCTTATTTAATAAACATCTACCAATATTTTTTCTAAAAATACTTCTATCTTTATTTTCATTTAAGAAGTGTTGTTTTAATCTTGATCTTAATTGATTGTTACCTGTATGAGTACCAATTCTAACAATACGATTAGTCCCGTGACCTACTTCACCCTTTTGAAATAAAACATATATCCCATTTAAAGAAATATCCTTTTCATCGAAAGTGAAATCATATCTTTTTTGATTTTTCAATAAATTATGTAAATCATGACATGTTTTACTCATACCTTCTCCTTATTAATACTTACCTTACTTTTACTCTTGCTATCTCACCTGATGATATTCTAACATTATTATGTCTATCCCATTCATAAATAGGTACCTTAACAATATCTACATCATTATTTGTCATAGTAAGGTTGAATGAATAGGTCCCATTTTTAACTGAATCTAATTTTTGTATTTCTCTTTCATAATACGATAGTCCATTTATCCCTTTAGGATAATATTCATTACCATTGTTTATTAGTCTATATTTCCCATCAATGTCAGCGATGATATTGCCAAAAAGTTTTCTGCGGTAGTAACTCATGATATGTAAAGATCCTAATTTGTTTGAGCATACATGAAAGCTCTCTTCTGCCACTTGGTTCTCAAATATAATTCTACCAGTATCATCTAATATATCAAGAATAATAATGCTAGGATTAACAAATGGAATAATAGTGGCCCTTTCATTGCACCTCAAAGATTCATCTGTTACTTTCACACCCACATAATCAAAAGGGATTATCTCGGTTAAATGACCCTCTATTTTACATATCATTCCATTGTGATAATGACCCATCCTAATACTTCTTACTAATACTTTATTACCTAAATGTGCTTCCAAGTTTTTTAGTTCTTCATTGACTCTTTTTAAATGCACATAGTCGTGTTTTGAATAAATATCAACCATAATAACCTCCCATATGTTTTATTATATCATAAGCGAATAAAAAGAGAAATGAATAATCACTTCTCTACTCAACCGTAACACTTTTAGCAAGATTTCTTGGTTTATCAACATCACAACCTTTACAATCAGCCATATAATAAGCGAATAACTGCAATGGTACTATACTTAATATTGTTTTAAAGTAAGGATTGGTATCTGGAATAATAATATGATGATTTCCAATACCTATATTTTCATTAGAAATAATAATAGTTTTAGCCCCTCTTGCTATTACTTCTTTAATATTACTTATCATTTTAGGTAATAATTGATTAATAGTACATACACATACAACTAAAGTATTATCATCAATTAATGCAATCGTACCATGTTTTAATTCACCAGCTGCATAAGCTTCTGCATGAACATATGATATTTCTTTTAATTTTAATGATGCTTCTAAACAAGTATAATAATCAATACCTCTACCTATAAAATAAGCATCTTTATCTTTATAGAATTGTTCTGCTATTTTTTTTATTTTATCTTTCTTATCCAAAATAGTTTGTATTTTATTAGGAATCATTTTTAATTCTGTAATAAAGTATTCGGCCATATCTTTTGTTATCTTATTCAAATCTAAAGCCATCTTGATGATTAATAGATAAAGAGTTGCTAACTGAGTTGTAAATGCTTTAGTAGACGCTACTGCTATTTCAGGACCAGCCCATGTATAAATAACACTATCTGATTCTCTGGCAATAGAAGATCCTACAACATTTACTATTGAAATAACCTTAGCTTTTAATTCTTTTGATAATCTTAAGGCTGCTAAAGTA
>CAZQOT010000003.1:5127-32302 GCA_964595115.1 uncultured Muribaculaceae bacterium
TGTTTCACCAGATTGACTAATGATTATAAATAATGAATTTGAATCAACTAAAGGGCTCTTATATCTAAATTCAGAAGCTATTTCAACTTCAACATGAATGCCTATTAATTGTTCAATCATTGATTTTACATTTAAACCAGCATGATAAGCAGTACCACATGCTACAATCCATATTTTATTTATCTTTGATAGATTAAAATCAAAATTAATATCCGGCAATCCCCTCTTTAAATGAACTTTAATCGTATCCTTTATAACTTTAGGTTGCTCCATCATTTCTTTTAACATGAAATGTTTATAGCCTGCTTTACTAGCATCATCGATACTCCAATTAATCTTAGAAAATTTATTTTCTATGACGTTAAGATTTGGATCATATGATGTGATTATAGATCCTTCTAATACAACTATTTCTTTATTTTGAATGTAACATATATCTCTTGTATATTCTAATAAGGCCGGAGCATCAGATGCAATATAAGATTCTTTTCCTCCCCTACCTATAACAAGTGGACTTTCATTACGAACTGCATATAAAATATTTGGATATTTAGCATTTACAATTCCAAGGGCATATGATCCTTTCAATCGATCAATAGTTTTTTTAATAGTTACTAAGAAATTATCTTCATTATAATAATCTAATAAATGGACTATTACTTCACTATCTGTCTCAGATATAAATTTATAGCCTAAATTAATTAATTCTTCTTTAAGTGATAGATAATTTTCAATAATACCATTATGAACAACAGCAATCGTTTTATCCACATTAAAATGAGGATGAGCATTAATATCCGATGGTTCCCCATGGGTTGCCCATCTTGTATGTCCTATCCCTAAAGTTGATAGTAGTTTTTCATTGCTTATTTTTTCTTTTAAGTTATCTAATTTACCCCTACTTTTAATCACTTTTAATTTATTATCTAGAACAAGCGCTATTCCTGCTGAATCATAGCCTCTATATTCTAATTTTGATAAACCATTTAATAAAATCTTAAGTGTTTGGTTATTACCTGTGTAACCGATAATACCACACATATTTATATCCTCCAATAATTATATATGTGTTTAGTTTTGTTTATTTGTCTAAACACTTACGAGCTTTGCAACCCGGAAAGTACCCGCCGAAAAATCGAATTACTTTCTCCTCGTCCATCACTAAGTGATGCTGGCGCTTTAATAACAATTTTTCTTTTTTCTATATCACATCCTTTCGTATAAATATATATATTAACATTCATAATATGTATGAGGTGATTACATGTTTATTATGCGTAAATATGAAATGCTTGGCTTTTTCGTCATTTCATTAATTAGTATAGCGTTATCACTTGCTTTTCGTGCCCTACCTTCCAATTTAATTTTTGATGGAATTGGACCCACTAGTGATAGTTTATGGCAAGTTGGAAAATTGATGTTTATTTCAATACTAATCTATGCAACGGCCGAATATTTTGTTTTCGGCCATCGATTTGACAATTTCACCTTTGCTAAAGCGGCCACCTTATTCATATCTCCTCTTATCTATATAGGACTTAGCTATTTTGTTGATTATGGCTTGGGTGGAGTTACTTTCAACGGTCACGTTATGACTTTTGCTATTGCTTTAGTAATAGGTCAATATTTAAGTTATTTTATTCTCAGAGATGGCTTTTATTTTCAATTAATGAACGGCTATGCTGTTTTAGGAATCTTATTGATGTTAGGTATTTATATTAGTTTTGGTAGCATAACTGATACTTTTAATTCCCCCATCTTTAAAACAATGGATGGTTATAAAGAACATATTAAAAGATTACAATAATTACGGGTTTAATCTTGTTGGGCCTCTAAATAAGAACATTGATTCTTTAACAGTGGATATATTTAATAAAAGCATAGTTAATCTATCAATGCCTACAGCTAAACCACCATGCGGTGGACAACCATATTTAAAAAACTCTAAATAAAATTCCACATCTTTAGCAAGTCCTTTTTCTAAGGCTTGCTCTTTTAATATTTCATAGCGATGTTCTCTTTGAGCACCAGTAGTTATTTCAACACCCCTCCAAATAAGGTCAAACCCTTGGGGAATTCCGTCCTTTCTCATATGGTAAAATGCTCTTTTCTTGGCACTATAATCAGTAATAAAGATAAACTCACTGCCATATTCTTCCATCGCATATTTAGATGCTAAACGTTCTCCCTCAGCGTTCATATCACCATTATCTTCACTAGGTATATTATATCCATAACGCGTTTCTAAAACCTTATACAAATCATGAAGTTTTATTCTAGGAAATGGTGTTTTAGGAACGATGATTTCGATATTAAACATGTCTCTAATTTGCTCATCATATTTTCCTTTTACTTTATCGAGTGCATAGGTAAGCATCTCTTCTTCAAGTTTCATAACATCTTCATACGAATCAATATAACTAAGTTCTAAATCAAATGAAGTAAATTCAGTAGCATGTTTGCTCGTATAAGATTTTTCAGCCCTAAAGCATGGAGCTACTTCAAAAATTCTCTCAAAGCCACTTGCCATAGCCATTTGTTTATAGAATTGAGGAGATTGAGCTAAAAAAGCTAGACGATCAAAGTATTTTACTTCAAAAACATCTGCTCCACTCTCTGAAGCTGCTCCAATAAGTTTGGGCGTATGTATTTCTGTAAAATTATTGTTATATAAAAATTCCCTCATAGCTTGTACCAAAGCACTTTGAATTTTAAACATCAATATGTTTTTATCGCTTCTTAAATCAATAAATCTATTATCTAATCTAGTATCTAATAAAGCTGATTCACTATCTTTATAATTGATAGGTAAATCACCTAAACATTTGCTAGTAATAGTAATAGTAGTAGGTATTATTTCTTTTCCACCAAGTTTCACTTTTTCATTTTGAAGAAGTTTACCACTAACCTTAACTGTACTTTCAATCGTAAGATCAGAAACAATATCATTTAATTCTTTTTTTGTTTCATTTTTTTCAATAGTAACTTGAACTTTACCAGTACTATCTCTTAACACAATAAACTGAACATACTGTAAATCACGAATATTATCTACAAAGCCTTCAATAATAATATTTTGATCAAAATATTTTTCTAAATCTTTAAAATATATTTTATTCATATTAATCTCCTATCTAACATCCATAAAATTAATGATTTCATCAATTGTAATACTTTCTTCTTCTTTTGTGTCATTATCTTTTATCTTAACTTGACCACTCTTTAGTTCATCATCACCTATGATGATAAAGTATTTTGGGTTTAATCTTTCAATTTCCTTGAATTGACCCTTTAAATTTTTATCTAAATAATCAGTTTCAACTGTAAAACCACTAAGTCTTAAATTTTGAATAATTGCCAATACTTCTTCTGGTTCAGATGAGATATTCGCAATAAACAAGTCTAATCGTTTATTAGTATCTAATTCTATTTCTTCGGCATCTAAAGCTAATATCAAACGTTCAAGACCCATTCCAAAACCCATTCCTGGTGTAGATGGTCCATCTAAAGTTTCAACCAAATTATTATAACGGCCTCCACCACATATCGTATTTTGAGAACCAAAGCCTTCAATTTCAGCTTGTATTTCAAAAACAGTGTGTGAATAGTAATCGAGTCCTCTTACAAGGTTGGTATCAACTTTATATTTGATATCTAAAGCATCTAGATATCCTTTGAGTTTTTCAAAACGATTTTTACTATCATCATTTAGATAATCAAGTGTTTTAGGAGCAGTTTCCATTAATTCATAATTACAATCTGCTTTGCAATCTAAAACACGTAATGGATTTTTTTCTAACCTTTTTCGGCAGTCTTCACATAACTCATCAATTCTTGGTTTAAAGTGACTAATTAAAGCCTTCTTATATTCCAATCTAGATTCAGCATCCCCAAGTGAATTAAGTTTAACTATAATGCCCTTTAAACCTATTATCTTAAAGAGATTAACTGCTATACTAATTATTTCGGCGTCTACCACTTCATTATCAGAGCCTAAAACTTCTACTCCAAATTGAGTATGTTCTCTAAGTCTGCCTGCCTGTGGTCTTTCATATCTATAACATGAGGAAAAATAATATAATTTGACCGGTTGATTAGGATTAGCATACATTTTATTCTCAATAAAACTTCTGATAACTCCAGCTGTTCCTTCAGGTCCAAGAGTCATAGAACGCTTTCCTCGATCAATAAAATCATATGTTTCTTTAGTTACAATATCAGTTGTTTCACCTACTCCACGGTGAAACAATTCACTAGCTTCAAAAGTTGGTGTTTTTATGTACTCATAATTATACTTGTCACACAAATCACTAATTAGGCTCTGAAGATAAATAAATTTTTTACCTGTCTTACCATATAAATCGATTGTCCCTTTAGGTTTTTGAATCATTATAATCTCTCCTTTTTATACAAAACAAGCACATGTGCGTAGGGACGAATTACTCCGCGGTGCCACCCTACTTCACTAATGTGCTCTTTATTATCGTAACGTGATAAGCGGTTCCCTATAGATAAGTGTCTTTCATATTCTTTTAAGTAGATGTTTTCATTATCCATCTTTTCTGTAACTCTTTAAAATATTACTTTTCTTATCAGGATTATATTTAATTTTATCATTAGATTATCTAATGTCAATTATTCAGTCGCCTTTTTCTTTATCTTGTTAATACTTTCGTTAATTTCATTATGATATATTCTATAAGTCGTTAATAAAATAATAGTTATTGGTAAGGCTAGGATAATGCCTTTAATACCATATAATACTCCACCGGTAAAGACGGCAAAAATTGATAATAAAGCCGGCACTTGATTTGATTTTCTATATATCCTTGGTGATGTAAAGTATCCATCAATATTAGGAAATATTAATGATACTATAACACTTAGTACTAATAATGTTGGACTAATAACAGAAGCGGTAATGATTGCTATAATATTCACTATAATTCCACCAAAATATGGAATAATAATCGCTATAGCTGATAACATACCAAGTAATAAGAAATATGGATGTCCTATTAAAAAGAATACTAATGTATATTGACAAAATAGTACTAACGAATATAAAGCAAAAGCATTAACATAATCATGAAGAGCTTCATCAACTGCTTTGGCGTAACGAAGTGTTTTTTTATTTTTAAGTCGCAACAAGAAATGTTCTATTCCTTCTCTTATACGATCCATGCCACTCAAAAAATAGATAGTCACTATTAAGATAATAACAGATTTAGAAAGAATATTAAGTGATTGTCCAACTATATTAAATAATCCTTCTGAAATAGCTTTCCCAAAACTAGATGTTAATTGGCTTGAAACATTTGATATAGCATCTTTTAATCCTATAAGATTAACATCATATTTGTTAGAAATATCTTGAATAAACTTTACAATAGCGGATAATAATGAAGTTGTTTGTTCCGCAAACATCGGTAAAATATTTGGTACTAATAACCACAAAATAAAACTTACAAATAACACTAACAATAAACATATTACTATGATGGCAATTGATTTAGATAAACCTTTTTCTTGCAACTTTTTTAGCAATGGATATAGTACATAAGCTATAGCAAAGGCTATAATAAATGGTATTATAATATTAAATATTTTAGTTATAATGCCTAACCATAAATCTTTCATTAACCATAATAGAAATATAATAACAACAATTATCAAAGAATTAATTAATTTATAATTTAGTTTCTTCATAATTACCTTCCTTACTATCTAAGATTATTGTAACTGGTCCATCATTTAATATAAACACTTTCATATCTGCCCCAAAAATACCTTTTTCTACTTTTAATCCTTCTGCTTCTAACATGAAATTAAATTTATTGTATAACTTTTCTGCCTCATCATACTTCATGGATGCAGTATAACTTGGTCGTCTACCATTTTGGGTATTAGCATACAAAGTAAATTGGGAAATAGATAAAATATTACCCTCTATCTTATTTATATCTATATTCATTATACCATTTTCATCATCAAATAGTCTAATAAATTTTATTTTATTTACGATATACATCAAATCATCGATCGTATCATTATGAGTAAAACCAACTAATAAAACATATCCTTTATTTATGGCTCCCACTACTCTATTATCTACTAATACACGTGCTTCACTAACTCTTTGAATAATTACTTTCATTTGATAATTCTTTCTACTTTGTGAATATTAGGCATTTGCTTAACATCATTCATAAATTTTTCTAATTTTTCTTTATTAGGAGTCATAATGATAAGATCATATACAACATAATCTGTATAGTTAATAGTATTGATTGATTGAATATTGGTATCAGATGGTGTTGTTTTTGATATTATTTCTAACAATAGATTTTCTTTGTGTTCAGCTTCAACAATGACATTGGTAGGCCATTTTTTATCAACTCTTTGATTCCATTCAACATCAACAACTCTCTCTAGTAATTCATTGATATTGTGACATGTTTTACGGTGAATAGTAATACCTTTCCCCTTTGTTATATAACCAATAATATCGTCATCTTTAACAGGCATACAGCAATTAGCTAAATTAATTTTAATTTCATCGATACCTGCTACTAAAATATCATTCTTACTAGCAATTGGTTTTACATTCATCGTTGCTAATTTATCTAACACTAATTCTTCTTTGCTCTTTGTATCTTTAGTTATTAAATTTATTATATATAAAGGTGTATACTTAGAGGTTCCTATAGCATGATAAATATCATTCATTGATTCAACATTAAGTGTATCTAATAAGAAAGAAACATCATCATCAGATAAGAAAGCTGCCAATGAAAGTTTTTGTTTACGCAATTCTTTTAGTAATGCTTCTTCACCTTTCTTTATATTTTCATCTTTATCAATACGACTAAAGAAGTTTTTTATCTTGGTTTTAGCTTGAGCTGTTTTAGCGATGTTAATCCACTCTCTATTAGGACCTTTAGAATTCTTATTAATGTTGATCTTAACAATATCGCCATCTTTTAATTCATAATCAAGAGGTACGATGGTTTCATTGACGATAGCCCCAACCATCTTCTCACCAACTCCCGTATGAACACGATAAGCAAAATCAATTGGTGTACTTCCTACTGGAAGTTCTATTACATCTCCCTTAGGAGTAAATAGATATATATTATCATCTAAAACTTCACTCTTAACATTACTTGCAAATTCTTCAGGATTGTTCTCTTCATTATTAAGTTCTATTAATGACCTAAACATTTGAAGCTTTTGTTCCATAACATTTTTAAGAGCTTTATTAACGTCAGTACTTTCTTTATATGCCCAATGAGATGCTATCCCATATTCAGCTATTTGGTCCATCTCATATGTTCTAATTTGAATTTCAAACAAATTGCCATCTACCCCAAATATAGTTGTATGAAGGGATTGATACATGTTTTCTTTAGGCATTGCAATATAATCTTTAAATCTTTTAGGAACAGGTTTAAATTTGGAATGAATTAAGCCTAAAGCTAAATAACAGTTTTGTTCGGTATCAACATATACTCTAAGGGCTAAAATATCATATATATCTTTAAATCTTCTTCCCTTTTGCATTTTATTATAAATACTATATATGCTTTTAGAACGACCTTTTATCTCATGTTTAATCTTATTTACATTTAAAATGGATGAAATGCTTTCCTTCATTTCATTAACAGCATTATCACGCTCCACTTTGGTGTTATTTAGGTTTCTAACAATATCATAATAAGCATCAGATTTATAATAACGGAGAGATAAATCCTCTAATTCATTTTTTATATGAAACATCCCAAGACGATGGGCTATAGGTGCTAAGATTTCAAGTGTCTCCTTAGCTTTTTCTCTTTGTTTGTTTTCTGGAATGGCCCATAAAGTTCGCATATTATGAAGACGATCAGCTAATTTAATAAATATTACTCTAGGATCTTCACATAAACCTACTAAAATCTTTTTGTAATATGTGATTGTATAATTACTATCCACACTAAAAGATAACTTATTTATTTTAGTTATATCATTAACAAGTTTGGTAATTGAAGGTCCAAATTCTTCTAATACCTGGTCATATGAAACTCCCGCGAAACTGATTATTTCATGCAATAAAGAGGCCACTATAGTTTCATAATCACCACGCAACTCAGTTAAAATCATTGCCACATTAAGCGGATGGTTAATGAAATCATTACCATCCAATCTTTTTTGACCAAAATGTTTGGTCGAAGCAAATTGATAAGCTTTTTTAATTATTTCAATTTCTTCTTTAGTTTTAATATAAACTTTGATTTTGGAAAGCAAATCATCAAATGTAATAATATCTTCTTTCATATCAAACTCCTTACGCGTTTATGCCTTTAACTTTCAATTCCTCCATTTTATCTTTTGCAACTGTTTTTTTCTTTTCAAGATCAAATTTTTTATTTTTAATCATTTCATACCATAATGAACTTGCAATACAAATCGATGAATATGTCCCTGCAACCATGCCTAATAACATTGCCATATTAAAATTAAATATTTCATGCGATCCAAGAATTAAAAGACATATAACAGTAATCATGGCATTCATACCAGTGTATAGAGATCTTGTCATCGTTAAACCTAAACTTCTATTTAAAATTGTATAAATATTTTCTTTATAATTAATTTTCTTTTCTTCCCTTATTCTATCAAATATAACAACTGTATCATTAATTGAATAACCTATTATAGTTAAGATAGCTGCTATAAAAATTGTATTAATTTCTAATTTAAAAATACTAAACATTGCTATAACAAAGAAGGTATCATGAAGAAGGGCTATAATAGCTGATATAGCAAAATGGAAGGTAAATCTTATTGAAACATATATAATAATCCCTATGATAGCTAAAACTAAAGAAATGATAGCATTCTTTATTAATTCTTGTTTAACAATAGTAGATACTGCCCCGTTTTGAACACCAGCATCATATTTATCTTGAAAATGATTTTTTATAGTAGAAATCTCATCTTTTTTTAATGTGTTCCCCATTTTAACATATACTGTTTTATCATTAATATTACTTACTTCTATCTTATCATAACCAAGGGACTTAAAATCTGCCGTTATGGTTGTTTCATTAACACTTTCTTTGCTTGAGATAGTGAAATCGGTACCTCCTTTGAAATCAACACTTAAATTCATACCAAACATGAAAATATAGATTGCACCAGCTATAAAGATAAATGATGATATAGCAAAAAATATTTTACGATGCTTTAAGTAATCTATCTTAGCAAAACGAGATTCTTTCTTCTTAGAAATATCTTTTTTTCTCACATTAACAAAAACATTACTTTTATTTTTAAAGAAATCAGTGTTAACAAACATTTTCAATAGCCATTTAACAAGGAATAACATAACAAAGATAGTTGCAAAGATACTAATAATCAACATTGTTGCAAAACCTTTAACACTACTTTCACCAAAGATAAACAAAATAATGGCAACAATTAAAGTCGTTACATTAGAATCAATTATACTTGATAATGAATGAGTGTACCCTGCTCTAAAAGCTTCTTTTAAACTACCTCCAGCCCATAATTCTTCTTTTATACGCTCAAAACTAAGAACATTAGCATCGACAGCCATTCCAATTCCTAACAATAAAGAAGCAACTCCTGGTAATGTTAAAACGCCTCCAAAAAGCCAAAAAACTAGGAAAACTAGGAACGTATAAATTGCTAAACCAATACTAGCTATTAGACCGGCAAAATGATATAGAAGAATCATTACGATAAATATTATAGAAATACCTATAAGGCCTGCCATAAAAGTCTTATTAAGTGAATCAGCCCCAAAAGTTGCATTAACTGTCTTAGATGATAATTCAACTAATTTAGTTGGTAATGAGCCTGAATTAATTAAACTAGATAGCGTTTGAACTTCTTCTTTAGTAAAATTACCTTCTATTTGAACATTACCAGCAAAAGCTTGTGATACTTTAGCAGCTGATAAACATTTAGAAGATTCAGTTCCACAATTTTTTTCTTCCTTTACAAAACTATCTTCCCCTTCTTCAAAATCTAACCATATAACAATCCGATTATCACTTTTCTTTGATATCTCATCTGTAACTTTATAAAATTTATCGACATCGCTAATCGCTAATGTTACAACATATCCATTATCAAGATTAAACCCAGCTCCATTAGCTCTTAAAACATCACTTGTCATAAGTAGATTATCAGACGTATCTCTAAATGTAAGGGTTGCTGTTTTACCTAACATTGTACGAGCAGTATCTTCCTCAGTAACACCAGCAAGTCTTATTCTAATACGATTACCACCTTCAATTGATATTTCAGGTTCTGACACTCCTAAACTATCGATTCTTCTAGTCAAAGTCTTATAAGTTGCTGTAACCATATTACTAGAAAGTTTTTCTTTATCTAATGGCTTAATTTCATATAAAACCTCAAAACCACCCTTTAAATCTAATCCATAATTAGTGTCTTTCAATAGCGGTATAAAACATAATACCATAACTGCTATAACCCCTAATAAAATTGATAATTTAACAATAAATTTTTTCATACTGCACTCCCTTGCTCATCATTTTGATCTTCATTTAAATTTATTTCCCTAATCATATTATTCATTTTATCTTTTACATATTTTTCGATTGTATCATTATTTAAATTAAATATATCGTTAACCATTTCTGATATTGATAAATTAGTTGTTCTAACCCATTTTGATTCTTTTAGGCAATTCCAAATATCTTCTTCCTTAATGTAGTCAATACCTACTCTTACTAAATCACTTCTCTTGGAAACTAAAGCTGGTTTAATTCTAGAATATAGTTCACTAAGAGATTTAAATTCCATAAAATCATCTCCATAATATTTTTAATAACCCCAACATATATTATTATAACTTAAATCTAAAAATTTTCATAGGTGATTAAATGATAAAAAATAAATTTATTTCAGGAACTATTATTCTAATTATAGGTGGTTTAATAACTAAATTATTAGGAATGATTATTAAGATAATAACAACAAGATATATTGGAGATGAGGGCATAGGTTTGTATATGTTAATAATGCCTACCTTTGTTTTATTTATTAATATTTGTCAACTGGGATTTCCTATTGCAATATCAAAGTTAGTGGCAGAAGATAAAAGAAATAATAAAAAGATTATTTTTTCAGTTATCCCATTATCAATTGTTTTAAATATCATTTTACTCATAGTAATGCTACTCTTAAGTCCTCTTATATCTAATTTATTGCATGATAATAGAACACTCTATCCTCTTATCGCTATTGGGTTTGTTCTACCATTCATAAGCATATCAAGTATTATTAGAGGATATTTTTTTGGTAAGCAGAAAATGATAGCCCATATTACATCTCATATCTTTGAACAAGTAATTAGACTAATCTTAATTATTATAATTATTCCGATATTGTTAAAATACAGCTTAGAAGTTGCTGTCACGGGTGTTGTTCTAGTAAATATTGTTAGTGAGTTAACATCCATTATAATTTTAATATTCTTCTTACCAAAAAAAATTACAATAAAAAAGGGAGATATTATCCCCGATAAAGGTATTATTAGAGATGTATTAAATATTAGTCTTCCAACCACAGGCTCTAGAATCATTGGCTCAATAGGATATTTCTTTGAACCTATTATCTTAACTTTTGTCTTATTAACTGTAGGCTACAGCAATAAATTTATTATAAATGAATATGGCATTTTAAATGGATATATTTTGCCACTACTTATGATCCCATCTTTTTTTACCCAAGCTATCAGCTCAGCCTTAATTCCCGTAATAAGTAAAGGATATGCTAATAAGAATATTAAATATGTGAAGAACAAAATAAAACAAGCTGAAATTATATCTTTAAGTATTGGTTTATTTGTAACAGTTATAATTATGTTGTTTCCTGATTTTCTATTAAAGTTCATATATAACACTAATCAAGGAGTAGATTATTTAAGATTAATAACGCCATTCTTTTTAATATATTATTTTCAAGTCCCACTTACATCAGCCTTGCAAGCTATGAATAAAGCTAAGGAAGCTATGATGAGTACCGTTATTGGTATGAGTATAAAATTAATCTTAATCTTTGGATTATCCCTCTTTAGAATGGGTATATATGGATTAATAATAGCGTCCATCGTTAACATTATAGTTGTAACAATTCATAATATAGTAAAAATTAATAAAGCATTACGGTAATAAATATCAGAGTATAGAAGCATAGTTTTTCGACTTGTTAATATTAATAATTGATTACTTCCTAATTATAAGGTATTATATTATTAGGTGATAAATAATGAGGAAAATATTGTCTTTTATCCTTTTAATATTTTGTGTATCTATAACTGTATACATTGTATTTGATTATCAGCATAACAAATCGGAACAACTAAAAAAGAAAGAACAACAAGATTTAGTTAATAACATAACTGAACATTACAGCCAATATGTAAAAACCAATAAGACTGCTTCCTTATTTTTATACGATGAAAAAACAAAAGATTATCAAAAAATAGGTCAAATAAGTAATGATATAGAATTAGAATTGAAGCAAATAGATATTACTAATCAATCTATTTACTTCCCTCTTAAAAATCTAAATTATTATATTGCTTATGAAGATGTAACCCCTACAGATGCTCTAAGTCACATTAATAATAGATATAAATCATTCATTCCATTTAACGAAAACATCACTACTAAAGAAACAACAAAGTTTTATGATGATAATGAAAATTTAGTATATGAAATATATTCTTCTTTTGATTTACCTATTATTATTAAAGAAAAAGAAAAATATGGTATTGAATTTAACAATCAATTATTTTTTGTTGCAAAAGATGATGTTAATAATGTCCATAATAATAGCAATACCACTGAACCTACAAGAGAAAATATAAGAACATTTACCTATCATACTGTTTATAATCCTAAAACCCAAGTTTGCAATTCAATTCAAATATGTCATACGATAGATCAATTCACTAGTCATATGAAGTATTTGTCTGAAAATAATTATCTTACACTTACGATGGAGGAATTAGAAGCATTCTTAGATGGTAAAATAAGAATTCCACTTAAGGCAGTTACCATTACTTTAGATGATGGTATTCACTTAGAAAATTCTGTTAGTATTGTTGAAGAATATGGAGTGTATGCAACCTTCTTTATCATAACTAGCAAAGAAGATGTAACAGGATATATGAATTCTAAACATGCTAGATTTGAATCACACACTGATAATATGCATAATAATTATAAATGCCCAGGAGGTAATCAAGGCGGTCAAATGCTTTGTGAAAATCATAACAATATGGTTAACGATTTAAAACTTAGTCAACAAAAATTAAACGGTTCATATTATTTTGCTTATCCCTTCTTTGATTTTAATGATAGAGCAATTGCTGCCTTAAAAGAAGCTGGTTTTAAAATGGCCTTTATTGGACAATATGGAAAAGAAGGATACAGTGAATCAAGCACTGATCGATTTATGTTAAGGAGAAAGACTATTTTTGGAGATCTTACACTCAATGAATTTATAAATTATTTAAAATAACAACTATACTATGATTATTCTGTATTGCTTTTCTTTTTTTACTGCTAACCATTCATCAGTTAAATTTAATAAATGTATATATTATTAACACTGACAAATTTTAAAATATTTAATTTAATACATTTTGTTATCATTTTATATCAATAAAACAAGGTTTTAATTAAACAAAACCTTGTTTTTAAAATTAACTCATATACACTTTGACAAATTATGGAGATACAAAAGTTATTCTTGCATAGCCATTGCCCGTCTTTCCAACCATAGTTTCATCAGCAGTTGCACCATTAGGATTTGGCATGTTTGTATTCCCTGCAATTGTCTGACCGTTTGTTACACCACCAATGTAACTTGAGCCACCCCCACCAGCACTAGCAAAAGTTTTATTTGGTGTTTCGCCAGTATAGAGTTTTGATGTTCCACCGCCACCACCATAATAGCCGCTTCCACCGCCACCGCCGCCTAAATTCTTTGAAGCATCTCCACCACCATTGCCACCATAACCAGGTCCGCCATCGCTTGGTGAATAATTTGAATATGTGCTTTTGGCCCCGCCGGCAGACTGAGTACCACCACCGCCACCTGTTATTGTTGCAGATTCTATATAATAGTTACTTAAGCCACCAGTTCCACCAGTAGCCCCACCACCGTAACCACCAGTTCCATTTGTATTTGTTGTTCCAAGACCAGAACCACCACCCGCACCTGCAACAATAAGTATTGCTGAGGGATTAGTGGTCCTTAAAGAATTTAACACTCCGTTTACAGTTGCAATATGTGTTGCTCCACCACCGCCACCTGCACCAGACGCCGCCGTACCACCACCGTTATAAGCTGCCGTTCCATTTGTTCGTCCTTGTAAACCAACATAAACATAAAGTGTTTGATTTGCCGTTAATTCTATGTTTCCTGTGGCATAGCCACCAGCACCACCAGGCCGATTTCCGGCTCCACCCTGTGCCCCCCATACTTCTAATTTATATGTGCCATTAACTGGAGCTGTAAATGTTTGCGCGGAACCTGTATATCCAAAAATTTCAGGAGCATAAACAACCGATACAGTTCTAGTTATCGTAAAAGTATTACCACTTGAATCAGTTGCCGTATATGTTATAACATAATCACCTAAAGCATTACTATCAACAGTACCTGTGATAACAGCCTCTATTGTTTCACCACTATTATCAGTTACAACAGCTCCTGGTTCTTCATATGTATCACCTAAGTATATAGACATTGGATTATCACCATTTAATTTGATATCTGGATTCTCATAATCCACTATGCAAGTACCTTCAGTAACAATTATATTATGATATGACCCGCATGCTGAAAATCCTTGCCATTTACCCTTGCCTTCAATTGATATATATACTTTTCCTTCATGAACTATAACATTTAATTTATTATATTTATCGTTTGATATACCAAGTAATGTTTCAATGCTGCCTTGATCAACTTCCACAGGATCAAATGAATCAGTTCCTAGCTTCTTTAAATCGATTGCTTTTAATACTAATTTAGCATCACTTTCCATTGATTTCATAGTACTACTTTTAATAATACCCGATATTCCAGGGACAGCAATTGCTAAGATAATTGCTAATATCACTATTACTGCTAATAATTCTACTAACGTAAATCCCTTTTGCTTCATTCACATGCACTCCTCTATTATATTATTATCTATATAATATCATGAATATTCCTTTTTTTAAATCACAAATCTAGCGCGATGTAAACTAAGCCACATATAAACTAGTTTTTTAAAAACATCTTTCTCGTTTCTTCATCGTAATTTTCAATGGCATACCTTAGCATAGTCCTTGGCATTTCCTTGTAATGTTCAGTTAGAAAGTAATATAATTTATCACAATCCTTATTACCAATTTCCCGTAACATCCAGCCAACTGCTTTATGTATTAAATCGTGATTATTATTTAGTAGTATCAAAGCAATATTAATAGTATCTTCAAAATCATTCTTTCTGATAAAATATTGAGTTGCTATGATAGCTATTCTTTGTTTCCATAAATCATTAGATTTAGCTAACTCATATAATATTTTTCTATCAATATTATATTCATATATATAGTAACCCACTATATGAGGAGATGAGGTGTCAACCAAATCCCAATTGTTAATGTACTTAGTATTATTAAGATATAATTCGTATATCTTTTTTTGAGTATTTTGATTACTTCCCTTCATTTTATATATTAGGGTAAGAAGAGCAGATAATCTAACTTCATGGTATTTATTATGGAGCATTTCTTCTACTTCTTTTAAAGATAAATCTTTATAATATTTTTTTACAACATTTCTTTGAATGGGAACTTTAATACCTAAAAATTTATCTCCTTCTCCATACTCACCTTTTGCAGTTCTAAAGAAACGAGATAAGAATTTTGCATTAGCTTCATCCTTTAAATTATATAATTCTTCTACTAAAACTATCATTATTCTTCAGTTGGATACAATTCCTTCTCAACAATCGGAACTATTTCCTTCATTATATCTTCAGCTACTTCCCTATATTCTTCATTACCATCTTCTGTTTTAACAACTTCCATTATATAAATATACTCATCACATTCATCGTGACATCCACAATCACAATCTTCTTCACATTCATCATCACATTCACATTCTTCGTGACAATCGCAATCATCTTCACACCCGCAACCATCTTCATAAAGAACTATATATTTTTTATCTTTATAATCAAACTCTTTAACTACATCCAATTCATATTCGTCTCCATTTTCATCAGTTAAAACTACTTTTTTCATATCTTTTTCCATTTTTATCCTCTCTTTCTACTTTTTAATTATACCATATCAATTTCAAATTTGAATAATTTAATCTTTATTTCGACTAGTATTTTTTCTTTTTTGACTCCTATGTATAAAGTTTTTGCGGTTTTCATTCCTTGGTGAACGTTTTCTATTATCACGGAAATGTCGAGAACTTTCTTTTTGAGTCCTAGTTTTATGTTTATTACCTTTACTCGGTTTACCACTTGATAATTCAACCGCTACTTTACGATTATTATATTCAGTATTTTTAATACCCTCTAATACTTTGCTTGTTTCTATTGCTGATACATTAAAAAATGAGAATTTTTCAAATAATTCTATATCTTCAATATCATTTTTTGTTATTTGAGCATTCTCAATAACAAATTTTTCAAGATTGCTTTTATTTAAACCATCCATTTTACCTAAATTAATGAACATTCTAACTGTTTCACCGTTACCTGCTTTTATTTCATCTTTATTAATAGAGCCCATTTGTTGTTCTAAAAGATAATAGGCAATATCTAAAATAGTAATATCATTATTTTTCTCTAAATAATCTTCAACATATTTAGCATATTCACTGATTTTATTGGCCTCAACTCCCAATAACAGTTTATTGATTTTACTTTCAATTATATAATCTGCTGTTGGAATAACATATTTTTCAATTTTGGCATTCGTATATTTTTCTATATACTTTAATTTGCTATATTCCCTTGCTGTTATAAAAGTAATTGACATTCCTTCCTTACCTGCTCTACCTGTTCTTCCAATACGATGAACATAATATTCATCATCAATTGGGACATCATAATTAAATACTACCTCAATATTATTAACATCAATTCCCCTAGCTGCTACATCTGTAGCAACTAATAACTCTAGTTTGCCTGTTTTAAATTTATTCAAAACATTATCACGAGCGCTTTGCCTCATATCCCAATGTAATGCTTCGACTGCATAACCTCTTAATTGCATGCTACTGGTTAATTCGTCAACTTTCTTTTTAGTGTTACAAAATATTATTCCCAATTTAGTATCTAGAGCACTTACTAATCTATCTAATAATTCCGTTTTTTTATTTTCATTTATTTCAATATAATATTGTTTTGTTTGCGATACAGTCATTGTTTCATGTTTAACTTCAATAAAAACCGGATCTTTTTGATAAGTGCTTGCAATAATTTTAATATCTTTAGACATCGTTGCTGAAAACAATACCGTTTGCCTTGTTTCATTAGCACTACTTAATATTGTATTTAAGTCTTCCCTAAAACCCATATTTAGCATTTCATCAGCTTCATCTAAAACAATAATCTTTATGTTTGCTAATCTAACTGTTTTACGCCTTATATGATCTAATATACGGCCTGGTGTTCCGACAATGATTTGAGGTCTTTTCTTTAATAAATATATTTGTTTTTCAATTTGTTGGCCACCATATATTGGCGCTACTCTAATGCCCTCTTTATATTTAATTAAAGATGCTATTTCTTCGCATGTTTGAAGGACTAATTCCCTCGTTGGACACAAAATTAATGATTGAATATTTGTATCTTCTACATCTATATTCTCAATCACTGGAATAGCAAAAGCACTAGTCTTTCCTGTCCCTGTTTGAGCAAGACCCAAAACGTCTTTCCCATCTAATATTGGATTAATAGCTAGAGTTTGAATTGCAGTAGCTTCCTCATAACCCTTTTCTATTAATGCTTTTTTAATGTCCGTTGATATATCCATATCATTAAATTTAATATTTTCCATAGTTCTCCCTTTTCTGTGCTACAAGTAATTCTGCACGACTGCGCTAGTTTATCACAAATATGACACTATTACAAGGATTATCAAGTATAATTATTTTATTCATATTTTATAATATATATTTTTCCATTATTGTAAAAAGCATAAAAAATGTTTTTTAAATCTACTTTCTCCTTTGAAATAACTTTATTTACCCATTCATTAGTTTTATTTATCTGCTTTAGAGTAGATAATTGAATTTCTCCATTCAAGATAATAGGCAATGGAACCTTTCGATTATAATCAATAGATAACATTCCATTATTTTCTAATAAAGCATAGTTAACATCTTCAATTCTTCTAATACCTTTTAACTCTAATTGTTTTAATAAATCAATCATTTTATAATGCTTTTTCATCATTTCTTTAAAGTTTAATTTACCATCCCTAATAATAATTGAGGGTTTACCTCTAAACATGTACTTTATTGGGTGCATAATTGATGAAATATATGTCATTACTGATTGAATCATTATAATAAAGGCCATAAGAATCAACATATATAAAAATGATTGATTATTATCAGGTAAATACGTTGTGATTAGATTAGTAAGTATAAGAAATACAATTAAATCAACGATACTAAGTTCACTTATTTTTCTTTTTCCCATCAAATGATAAGTTACTATGATTACTAGATATATTAATCCTAATTTAAGCATTACAAGAAATATATTCATGATATCACCTATTAAAGTTATGGTCCTAGTTATATTGTTTTATACAAACGAATATTATTTATTAGGTGATTGAATGAAAATATATTTAAAGGCTTTAATGTATACCGGGATTGGTATATTAGGCTTAACCCTTATAGTTACAATCCTTCACTATTTCAATTTGCTTAATGAGACAGTACTTAACGTTACAAAATTATTAATAACTATTATATCAATTGGAGTTGGAGGTTATATTGTTGGTAAAGCGTGCGATAAAAAAGGATGGTTAGAGGGATTAAAATATGCAGGAATTATGATTGTTATATTTGCACTGTTAACTCTAATGTTCAAATTAGGTTTTACAATAAACACTCTAATTTATTATTCAATTATTATCATAGCTTCCACTATTGGTAGCATGATAGGTATTAACATGAAAGATGAAAATAAATAAAATGTGGATACCCACATTTATTTATTATCCTTTTAGCATCTGTTTAACAATTCTATATATTGTCATTTATCTATTAATTTGTGGAACTTTTGAGATAAATAATTTCGATTATTTTTTTTCAAAATGAATCCTTTTACATAACGGTATATCCCGACTTCCATCACCAATAATCAAGCTGTCTAAATTATCATAAATATTATATATTTTAACCCCATTATCTTCTAAAATTTTTAAATTAGTATCTTTGAATGATGGGCATGGAAGTATTACCCCATCATATCTAATATCATATTTATTATATCCAGCTGTACACAAATGAGCATCTTCATCAATCATAGGTATGCCCATTCTTACTTCTACATTTAATGATTTAATATCATCTACAATATCCCTAAACTCTTGTAACTGCTCTTTAGATAACACTAAATCTTTAACGTTATCCCGACCTCTTCCTTGAGAAACAAATCTTAAAACACTTACACGATTTATACCACCTAATTCTGCTAGTTCAATAATGTCTTTAAAATCTCTATAATTTGATTTTAGTGGTATAAAATGAATTTCTGATTCAAGACCCTCAAAATTTGCATTTAATATTGATTTTAATACATTAGCATAATGATTTTTTGTACCCATCAAATAATTATATCCATCCACTTCAGATGCTTGAAAATTAAATACGATTTTATCTAGTTCAATTTCCTTTAACTTTCTCATTGTCAATCTATCAATATAATCATATTCATTTTCTTCAATCTGATTTGTAATCTTTAACTCCGAAGAACCCAATCCTATTTTTGCTTCTTCCTTAAGTTTGGTTCTTTTAGTTATACCACTAGTATATATAACAGTTTTTATTCCTTTACTTTTGCAATATTCAACCATCACCAAAAGGTCAGGATGTAAAAATGGTTCTCCTCCGGAAATAGAAATTTCAGTTATTCCCCCTAAGCTTATAAACTTATCTATTGTTTCTTTAAATTTGTTAAAGGTAACTATGTTTACAGAATCAATAGACGAAATTGAAGAACAAAACATACAATTATTTGGACATTTTTGAATTATTTCAAAACATAAATCTTTTAGCATACTGTTCCCCCAAACTTATTGATATTATAACAACTTTAAGTGCAGTGTTTATCCGACTTTACCGTCAATGCCAAATGCAAATCCATTTATAAATTCTTTATCTGGATAATCTATATTTTTCAAAGTTTCTATAAATCTACTTCTATTATAAGTAACATCAATTTTACTAGTTATGATTGATTTTCCTATTTCAATAGATGTATACCAAGTTTGATCATCTTTAGTACAACCACTACTACCAACTATTAATATATTATCCATATCACCCATAACAGCATTGCCAGTCAGTCTTTTATGTTCGTGACCTACATAAGTTTGATAATATTGATTATTATATTTTTGCCACAAATCTAAATGCTTTTCTCGAAAGAATGATACATATTCAAATGGATATGATGCATTTATATCTTTTAAAAACCAATGGGCAAATAATATTTTGTTACTCGGTATTTTTTCGTAATCGATTTTTACCTCATAATATAAGGGACAGTTTGATAAATATTCTCTATCACTATCATCTAAACAAGATTTAACCCATTTCATATGCGCAAGTTGAGCATCTTTTATCTCATCATCTATTTCAGCTCCTCTTAAAAAATATAATTCATGATTACCTAAAATAAATTTAACATTACTTTGTTTTAGCAATTCTAAACATTCTTTTGGCTGAGGTCCAATACCGATTGCGTCCCCTAGGTATATAACCTCATCAAAACCTTTTATTTTTATATCTTCAAGTATCGATTGCAATGCTTCTAAATTACCATGTATGTCACTAAATATTGCAATTTTCATAATATCAACTCCACATTAATTATACTATATTTTATTATATATTAAAAATATTTATAGAGTACTAATTTTTCTTTTTTGTTCTTTCTCAAGTTCTTTTAAACTCCGATTTGGAGTTGGTAAATTCTCGGGCATTGTTCCTCCATTTTTCTTTATTACTTCTCTGATATTTCTACCTATTCTAAAATGTGTATTGTTTGCCTCTGACTCTTTATTTATATTATTGTTTCGAAGGCTTTGTTCTGTTTGTGATATTCTAAATGAATTAGCAATTAACTCATCACTACCCATATTATCTAAAATGTCTTCTCTATATCTTAATCCTTTTCTTTTAGCAATGTCATCTGCGGTTTCACCATCATATAACCCTTTATAACCCGAGTTATGAAATTTATCAAAATTCTTGACGCCTGATTTTGATGCTACTTTATTTAGAAGATAATTTCCATCTTTAATTTGTTTACGTCGGCACAATCTTTTCTCATCTTCCGATAATTTTTCATATTCTTCTTCTGTTAGTTCTTGTTTTCTAGTTTGCACTGCAAAATATGTCTGACCTAAAGAAATAGATTTATTATGAGGATTACCATTTTGAACTATCAGATAACAAGCATATCTAGACAATTTATAATCAATAACACTTCTAGTGGCTCCTTTAGCAACTTTGATCATTTTGGAGCTAACTCCAAAATGATTACTTACATTGTTTTTGCTATTTAAACACGCAATTTGTGCTTTCCCAATAACGTTTTGAAAAAAGCGCCACTCCTTGTACTCTAATGCCATCTGCAACTCTCTTGCTTCCCAATACTCATTGCCAAATTCATCAATGTGTTTGATACTATTAAAAGTGTTCACATTATAACTATCTAATTTATTAATTGTTATATTATCACACTACTTCTTTCTAAAAACATCTTATAAAATGCATGTTAGACGGTCAAATAACAAAAATGTAATTATTGAATTATATTTACTTCAACAATTACATTATTATTTAATAAAAATTGTGATTGAAATTAATTAAATATAAAGATTTAAAGAAATTGAAATTTGTATCATCTCAATCTTTCTTCTTGATATCTACTTATGTTAAGCAATATCCCCACACTTATCATTGTAATAAGTAAGCTACTACCTCCATAGCTCAAGAATGGTAATGTAACACCTGTTACAGGTATTAATCCTACGACTACCATTAAATTAAGGATTGATTGAAAAGCTATTTGGAATGTTATACCAAAAGCCAAATATTTTCCAAATAAGTCATTAGTATTAAGGGATATTTTAAAACCACGTATTATAATTGAAAAAAACAAAGCACATATAACTAAAGCCCCTACAAAACCAAGTTCTTCAGTTATGATGGCAAAAATAAAATCTGTTTGTGGTTCTGGTAAATAAAAATGTTTTTGAATAGAATTGCCTAATCCTAAACCAAGTAATCCTCCTGGACCTATGGAAAATAATGACTGAATTGTTTGAAAACCACTACCTAATGGATCTTGCCAAGGATTAAGAAATGACAAGATTCTTTGTAAACGATAAGGAGCCACTGCTATCAATCCGGTAATACCAATTAATCCTAAAACCCCTATTTTAGTAAAAAAAGACATTTTAACACCTGATACAAACAACAATCCAACAATAGACATCATGATAACAACTCCCGTTCCAAAGTCAGGTTGTAGCATAATGACTCCAAAGATAATGATAGTTACAATTAATATAGGCAATACACCACGCTTAATAAATTTCATTTCTTTAATGTTTTTTGATAGATATTTAGCTGTAAAAATAACTAATCCCAGTTTTACAAATTCACTTGGTTGAATACCAAGACTTTTAATACCAAACCAACTACGACTACCATTTCTAATTGTTCCAATACCTGGTATAAGGACAAGTACTAAAAGTAAAAAGCAAACAGCGATGATAATGTTTGCTTTATTTAAATAATATTTATAAGGTATTTTTGATACAACAATCATTAGTATGAGTCCAATAATGAGGAATAAACTTTGTGCTTTTAAATATTTCATTGAATCACCAAATTTATATTCTGCCCAAACATATGATGAAGAGTATATCATTATGATACCTATGACACATATTAAAATAATTGATACTAATAACAAGAAATCAATCTTTTTCACATAATCACATCCTCGTACAATACTCTTTACTAATTAAAAATATTCAACGAAAACATAATATATACGCATTGATTCTTATTACATTGATGGTTCTTGTAATGGTGGGTTAGTAGTTTGATAAGAAGAACTACTTTCATTTATAGGTTGAATGCCTTGATCAATGGCTACTGAAAACTTACTACCCGTGCCATATTCACTTTCAACTGTTATTTCACCACCCATAAGTTCAACAAGATGTTTGGTGATGGCAAGACCTAAGCCTGTACCTTCATTGGTTGTGTTTTTATCTTCTGCTAAACGATTAAACTTCGTAAATAATTTATCAAGGTTCTCTGTTTTAATACCACGACCAGTGTCTTCTACCGTGATAAAAAGACGACACATATTATCTTTATTAACACAATTAACGGTAAAGTCTACTTGACCAGTATTTGTATATTTAACTGCATTAGTTAGTAAATTAGTAATAATCTTTTTAACACTAGAACGGTCCCCATATAATGTTGTTGGTATATCAGAAGCGATATTTGTATTAAATATTAATTTCTTTTCTTCAAATCTATATTTAAGTGTATTAATAACATCATTAAGCATATCATATGGCTTATAAGTGGCATTGATTATTTCAAACCTGCCCGACTCAATTTTAGCTATATCTAAAACTCCATTTATTATTTCCATTAATACTTTTGATGCTTTGATTACATCTTTGGAATTTTCTTTAATTTCGTCGAGTGTTTGAGCATTCTCATTTAATTCACTAAACCCAACAATGGCATTAAGTGGAGTTCTTATTTCATGCGACATACTAGATAAGAACTCTGATTTAGTATCATTAGCTTTCTCTGCCGCTTCTTTAGCTATTTCCATCGTATGAAGCATTTTTAGATCTGGATTCTCAATCGTATGATACATAATAGCTATCATAAGACCGCCTAAAGCATTTGCAATAAAAATGGTTGGAAAAAATGTATTAAAAATATAAATTGCAATCATCGAAACAATATACATAATAATTGGATAGAAGCGCTTTTCTTTTATTTTTTTGATATTCTTTATTAAAAACATAATCATAGCAACGACATGTAAGGTGGAAATAAACAACAAATAAAAGTTACTTGATCCTAAGAAAGGTATATTAATGTATCTGCTATCATAATGATATGGAGGTAGAAAAACTAATAAGAAAATACTAACTATACCCAATATTACATAAGACCAAAATAAAAACTTATACTTTTCTCTATATTTTATATTAGGCTTTTTAAATGACACCACAAAGGCATACAAGGTAAAGATTGTTACACTAAAATATGTACTAATATGTAACAATCTTGCACAAAGGCCATAATAAGTAAAAAATAAGTTATATTGCATCAACGTCATCGATAATATGTCACATGCTAAACAAGCATTATATGCTATTATCATCCATTTAAAAATTTTATTTTCAATCGAATTTATTTTCTTTTTAGAAAAGAAAACGATGGCAATAAGCATAGTGTAAAAAAATGTTGAAAATGATAAAAAGAACGAATCATTCATAGCATTATACCTCCAAAATCCAGAAAACTTAATTACTTATTACATAGTAACTACATTCTTTATGTTTTTTCGCTGTATAACGATAAGTTACCGCTATCTTTTTTTGCTAAATCACTATTATTTATAATAATATTATGATTCCCTTCAGCATGAATGCCTTGGTCAATGGCTACTAAAAACTTACTCCCTACCCCATATTCACTTTCAACTGTTATTTCGCCACCCATAAGTTCAACAAGATGTTTAGTGATGGCTAAACCTAACCCTGTACCTTCGTTGGTGGTGTTTTTATCTTCAGCCAAACGATTAAACTTGGTAAATAGTTCTTCAACGTTTTCTGTTTTAATTCCACGCCCTGTATCTTCAACTGAAATGAAAAGGCGACACATATCATCCTTGTTAACACAATTAACAGAAAAATCTACTTGACCACTTTCTGTATATTTAGCAGCATTAGTTAGTAAATTAGTTATTATCTTTTTGATGCTGGAACAATCTCCATATAAAGTCGTTGGTATATCAGAAGCGAAATTAGTATTGAATTTTATTTTCTTTTCCTCAAATCTATACTTAAGCGTGTTGATAATATCATCAAGCATTTCGTATGGTTTATAAGCACCATTAATTATTTCAAATTTACCTGATTCAATTTTAGATATATCTAAAACCCCATTAATTATTTCCATTAATACTTTAGACGCTTTAATTACATCTTTTGAATTTTCTTTGATTTCATCGAGTGTTTGGGTATTCTCATTTAATTCACTGAAACCAACAATGGCATTAAGTGGAGTTCTTATTTCATGTGACATACTAGATAAGAATTCTGATTTAGCATTGTTAGCTTTCTCCGCTGCTTCTTTAGCTAACTCCATTACATGAAGCATTTTTAAATCAGGATTTTCCATTGTATGATACATAACATTTATAAACAATCCACATATTGCATTCGCAACAATAACACCAGAAAAATGTAACTCTAATAAAAACGAAGTAACAGTTATAATAACATACACAATAATGGGATAAAATTTCTTTTCTTTTAGGTGCTTTATATTCTTTAAAAGAAATAAAATCATGGCAACAATATGAAATAATGAAATTATAAGCAAATAAATGCCAACAAAACCATTATAGAATCCTCCATATTCATTACTTTGATACTCAACTGATGATACAAATATTATTATTGAATTTATAATATTAAAAATCATATATAACCAAAATAAAACTTTATATTTTTCCATATATTTGATATTAGGCTCTTTAAATGATATAACAAAGGCATACATGGTAAAAAGAACAACAGACCAATTTATGAAAACACCCCATATTTTTACAATAATCTTTGTAGTATTAATATCAAAAACTGATGATAATATAACTATTATAGATACAATACCAGTAAGCGTAAGAATGATTAGCCATCCAAAAATTTTGTTTTCAATGCTACTTATTTTTTTCTTACAAAAAAAGGTAATAGCTGTAATAGTAGTATATATTAATGCTGATACACTTAAGTACACTGAATAGTTCATATATACCTCCTTATTTAACGTAAACTTATATATATAGTGAGTATTACTACCCTACATTAATGGTTCTTCCTTTAATGGAGAATTTGCAGGTTGATAAGAAGAACTACTTTTATTTATTGGTTGAACACCTTGATCAATGGCAACCGAGAACTTACTACCCATACCGTATTCACTTTCAACTGTTATTTCACCACTCATAAGTTCAACAAGATGTTTAGTGATGGCAAGGCCTAAACCTGTGCCTTCATTGGTTGTGTTTCTATCTTCAGCTAAACGATTAAACTTCGTGAATAATTTATCAAGGTTCTCTGTCTTGATACCACGGCCTGTGTCCTCTACTGAGATAAAAAGCCGACATATATTATCCTTATTGACACAGTTAACAGTCAAATCCACTTGACCACTTTCTGTGTATTTGGCCGCATTAGTAAGTAGATTAATAATTATTTTTTTGATACTAGAGCAATCCCCATATAAAGTAGTTGGTATATCAGACGCTATATTAACGTTGAATTTTAATTTCTTTTCTTCAAATCTATATTTAAGCGTGTTGATGATATCATCAAATATTTCGTATGGTTTATAAGCGATATTCATTATTTCAAATTTACCTGATTCAATTTTAGATATATCTAAAACTCCATTGATTATTTCCATTAGAACTTTCGATGCTTTAATTACATCTTTTGAATTTTCTTTAATTTCATCGAGTGTTTGGACATTCTCATTTAGTTCACTGAATCCAACAATGGCATTAAGTGGAGTTCTTATTTCATGC
>CAZQOT010000004.1:0-16012 GCA_964595115.1 uncultured Muribaculaceae bacterium
GAATAGCTAAGACAATAATAGTTGCTATTAATTCTATTAATGTAAAACCTTTTTTCTTCAAAGAATTCACCTACTCACATACAAAGACACTAGTTTATTCCATCTAACTTTACATTTGAGCCTGCACAGCGGTAACAATTATAGTACCCACAATATTATCTACTGTACATCCTCTGGATAAGTCGTTAACTGGTTTGGCAAATCCTTGGCATACAGGTCCGATGGTTTTAGCATTTGCAAACCGTTCTACTAATTTATATCCTATATTACCAGCATTTAAATCAGGAAATATCAAAACATTAGCTTTGCCGGCTACGTTGCTGTGAGGTGCTTTTAAAGTAGCTACAGTAGGAACTATAGCTGCATCTAATTGCAATTCCCCATCAATAAGAATATTGGGATTAGAAGTTTTGACTATTTCTAACGTTTCTCTAACTTTATTAATAGATTCATGCTCAGCGCTACCTTTAGTAGAGAAAGATAATAACGCCACTTTAGGATTCATATCACATAAATTAACAGCCGATTTAGCCGTTTCTATAGCTATAGAAGCTAATTCTTGGGCGGTAGGGTTTTCATTCATTGCACAGTCTGAAAAAAGCAGCAACCCATCATCACCGAACTCAGAGTCTGAAATCATCATAATAAAAAAACTAGAAACAAGGTTCACATTAGGCGTAGTCTTAATAATTTGAAGAGCTGGTTTTAGTAATTCACTGGTTGTATGGATAGCCCCTGCTACCAATCCATCAGCTTCATCTAATTTGACCATCATAATACCAAAGTATATATTGTCTGTTACTAACTTTTTAGCTTCCTCAAGGGTCATCCCTTTATGCTGTCTTAGTTCATACAGCTTATTGGCATACATATCCTTTTTATCAGATGTTAGAGGATTAATAATAGTTGCTGCACCAATATTAGCATTTAATCTTAAAGCCTTTTCTTTTATTGTGTTTTCATCACCAAGCATAATAAGAGTTGCTATATTATCTTTTAAAATTTGCGAGGCAGCCATTATATTCCTATCTTCTTCTCCTTCTGGAAGAACAATTGTTTTTTTATCTCGAATGGCTTTTTGTTTTAGTGTTTTCATTAGTTCCATATTTTCACCTACTATCTCATTATTAATATACTACTTTTTATCACAAAAATCAGTAGTCATACTTTTTTATATACATTTTAATGTAAATAAAGATGCTATTTTCCTAGCATCTTTTTAACTTTTTCTATAACTTTGTCCTCTGTTTCATCAATAATTGGAACTCCGTTAACTATAACGAATGGCTTTTCTGCTCCAACCGCACAAAAACCTTGGCATCCTACAATTATTTCAGCTTCTGAATCAATTTCTTTTAATCTTCTTATCATCGACTCACTATTAACAGCTTCACAAATATCACATACTTTAAATTCATTCACAAATAATCCTTCTTTCTATAATTTTATAAATATTGTAGCAATTAAAACAATAATCCCTAAAATGATTCTATAGTAGCCAAAAATTTTAAAATCATGTTTCTTAATATATTCTAATAAAAATCTAATAACCCAAAGAGATACTATAAAAGCTATAACTGAGCCTACTAGTAATACCATCCATTCTAAATTACTAAAATCAAAACCATATTTAAATAATTTATAAGCACTGGCCCCTAGCATCGTAGGAATAGCTAGAAAAAAGGAAAATTCAGATGCCGTATATCTCGATGTTCCAAGCATTACTGCCCCAACAATGGTTGCTCCCGATCTGGATGTGCCAGGTATCAAAGCCAGCATTTGAAACATACCAATTCCTAAAGCAAGTTTATAAGTAATCTCTTTTAAATCATTTGTCTTAGGTTTTTTACTTATTCTTTCCAATATTACAAAGATAACACCATAAATAATAAGCATCACTGCAACAGTAATAGGATTATACAACCAATTATCTATCTGTTCTTCAAATAAAAACCCAATTAAACCTGCCGGAATTGTTGCTACAGCAATTTTAAACCACATATTAATAGTCTCATTTCGCTCTTGCCGATCGGCCTTTATTGGATTCAGTTTCTTAAAAAACAACACTATAACTGCTATTATTGAACCTAGCTGAATTACAACAAAAAACACATTAATAAATGATTCTGATAAATTAAACTTTAATATATCTTCAAAAAGAATTAAATGACCTGTACTACTTATTGGCAACCATTCAGTTATGCCTTGAACAATTCCAAGAATAACAGCTTTAATAATTTCTAAAATTTCCATGCTGCCTCCTAATAATATTTTTATACATTGAATCTAAAGTGGCAAATATCACCATCTTGCATTGCATATTCTTTTCCTTCTAATCTCATCTTGCCAGCTTCTTTAACCGCTTTTTCACTACCACAAACAATCAAATCTTGATAGCTGATGACCTCCGCCCTAATAAATCCCCTTTCAAAATCAGTATGAATAATACCTGCACAACTAGGTGCTTTCATTCCCTTCTTAAAGGTCCACGCTTTTACTTCTTTAGGGCCACAAGTAAAGAAAGTTGCTAACCCAAGCAAATCATAAGTTGCTTTAATAAGCCTATCTAATCCACTTTCAGGGATGCCCAATTCTGCTAAAAATAATTGTTTTTCCCCTTCCTCTAATTCACTTAATTCAGATTCTACTTTAGCACACATCTCTATTACTTCGCTACCTTCTTTAATTGCTAAATCCCTCACTATATCGACATATTTATTTGGTTTTCCAATGTCCTCTTCTTTAATATTAGCTAAATATATAATTGGTTTCATTGTTAATAAATGATATGATTTAATAATATTTAATTCTTCTTCATTATATTCTAATCTTCGTGTTGGAATATCATTTGATAATGCCTCTTTTATTTTTGTTAAAACATTAAGTTCAGCTAAAGATTCTTTATCTTTAGTTGTTAAAGCTTTCTTTTCAATTTTAGCAAGTCTATTTTCTATAATCTCTAAATCAGCTAAAACTAATTCTAAATTAATAATTTCAATATCCCTTTTAGGATCTATTGAGTTCTCAACATGAATAATTTCGCTATCATCAAAACATCTAACCACTTCACAAATGGCATCTACTTCTCTAATATGAGATAAAAATTTGTTGCCAAGGCCTTCCCCTAAAGAAGCTCCTTTAACTAATCCAGCAATATCTCTAAACTCAAAAGATGTAGGAATTACATCTTCTGGAATGTACATGTTCTCTAAAACAGCTAATCTTTCATCAGGTACCATTACGATTCCTATATTAGGATCAATGGTCGCAAAAGGGTAATTAGCCGCTAAAATATGTTTTTTAGTTATTGCATTAAATAATGTTGATTTACCAACGTTTGGTAGACCGATAATTCCTGCTGTTAATGACATAAAAACCTCCTAAGTAGTTGGATAAGTTCCAAAGCCAATTGGCAATCCAATAATGTACCAAGCCAAAATAACGAATAACCATAGTAATGCGATTGCTAAACTGTATGGCCATAACATCTTATAGCTATCTCTGAATGAAACTCGATTCTCGCTTTTATTATATATTTCTAAGTATCCAATAAAAATAATAAAATAAGCAAATAATGGGGTTAATAAATTAGTCGCACTATCACTAACTCTAAAGACAGCCTGAGCAAATTCAGGAGTCATGTTAGAATTCATGAATAAAGGGACTATAATAGGGCTAGCAATCGTCCATTTTGTGATAGACGATGTTAAGAAGATGTTAGAAATCCCTATAAATATAAATGTTATAAATATTAATGGTAATGAACTAAAATTTAATAGACTAAGTAAATCAATCAGCCATATTGTTATTACTGTCCCTATATTGCTATGTTTGAAAAGGGTAATGAATTGAGAAGCCATAAATAGCATGATGATAACCCCACCAATATTATCAAAGGAACTATATGCCATCTTACTAAGCTGTTCCCTGTTTCTAATGGTTTTGGCACCAAGTCCATACATGATTCCTGAGACAAATAAAATAATTGATATTATATAAACTATTGATGATGAAAAATAAGCATTAGCACCAAACAGCATTTCAACATATGTTTTTCCAGAACTATCAAGAAGTAAACCCGAAGAAGGCCATCCAGGTATTAGCATATAAATAAAACCTAATATTAATAATGATGAAATTACGGTAGATAGAACAAGGCCTCTTTTTTCTTTACGGCCAACAACAAGTTCTTCAATCATTTCTTCATCTCGTTTATATTTTGGAAGACGAGGAATAATTATCTTTTCTGTAATATATGTTATCAAAAATGATAAAGAGATTGTCGACACAACACAAAAGAAGATGTTACCGTTTACGTTAGTAGTGACTTCCTTTAAGTTTGCTGCTAATCTGGTAAACGTATTAAGACCATAATTCAAATTAGATAACACAAAATTTACCCCTTGTCCTGTTGCTACTGCTACAAAAGTGGCAACAATTCCAACTATAGGATTACGATTATTTACTAAATAAAATATAGCAGCTAAGGGGATTAAAATAATATAACCAGCATCACCCATAAAGTTACTAATAATGCCAATAAAAACAAAGAGGAAAGTCATCCAAAACTTATTGAAGAAACGTCCTATAACAGTAAAAATGACTGTCAATAACCCAGATTTATATGCCACCCCTATCCCTATTAAGGATACTAGAAAGGCTCCAAGTGGTGCAAAACTAACAAAATTGGCAATTGCGTTGCCTAAAAATAATCTCATTTCATCATAACTAAATAAATTTGTTACTCCCACCACGGTCTTTTCAATATTGCCTGTAACACTATTTATTTTAGAATAAGTAGCTTGCCATCCCAAAGCATTGCCTACTAAACTCAATAACATAACAAATATTGTTAATCCTAGGAATGTCAATATGACGTTATTAAATAACCGTTTCTTTTTTGAAGTTCCCATTACTACTCCTCCATAACCTTCTTTATTTTTTTATCAAAATCAATTCTACTAAGCATGATACTTCTACCACAATTAATACACTTTATTTTAATATCAACACCTATTCTTGTAATTTGAAATAAATTATTCTTACACGGATGAGGTTTTTTCATCATCACAATAGAATTAAGTTTATAATCCTTATTCACATAATTCACCTAATTTCATTTTTTTCCAATGCCATTTTAATTTCTTTCCACACTTCATTTTCACATTCCGATTCATGTCTAGCATCGATTTCAATCTTTAATCTATGAGTAACTGTATCCCCTATATTTATATGTTCTATACCTACATATTCAACATCACTCTTAAGATAATCAATTTTCTTAGATAGATTTTTAGCTAAATCGATTAATATCCTTTCAACTTTTGATGTATCGTTATCATAACTTAAATTGATATCAATATATAATATTTCATTATTAAGACTATAATTAGTAATATCTACAATATTGCGATTTGATAAAATTTTAATTTCTCCCGTTTCCCCACGAATTTTGGTTGATTTTAAACCAAGAAAAATCACTTCACCCTTAAAGCCATTTATCATAACTAAATCACCAATTGCGTATTGGTTTTCAACCAAAATAAAGATACCTGCTAAAACATCCCTTAAAATGTCTTGCACAGCAAGACCGATAGCTAAACCAATTATTCCAATACTTGTAATAATGGCACCGGCATTAACTCCTAGAACACCTAAAATAGTAAACAAAACAACAACCAAAAAGGCATATCTTATAGTATTCTTTGTTATTATTCTTATTGTTTTTTGTTTACGAGCATCTAGTTTAAATTTTTTTATTCGAAGTTCAAAACCTCTATTAACAACCCCTAAAATTATTCTATAAATTAAGTAGCTAATTATAAGAGTAAAAAGGGCATAAATATATTTTTCATTTATTTCCACCCCTAGTATTTTATTCATTAGTATCACCCATCTATCTTAATGTTTAATTCTTCTAATATACGTCTAAGATCTCCATCACTAGAAAAACTAATTTGCATTTTATGATTATCAATAACTACTTTTGTTCCTAATTTATCTTTCATTACCTCTTCAATATAATCGTATTGATTTGTCCTTACTTTAGATTTCTTCTTTGGGCTTTGTTCATCTTTAGATACTAGATTTTCTAAAGTTCTAACGCTCATATCTTCTTTGATTATGCGAGTTGCAAGGTTCTTAACCATATCTTCATCCTCTAATTTACTTAAAACCCTAGCATGACCCATTGAAATCTTGCCATGTAACACTAAATCTTGAACATCATGGGATAACCTAAGTAACCCAATCATATTAGTAACATGACTTCTACTCTTACCAAGTTTTTTGCTCAACTCTTCTTGCGTAATATCAAGTGATTCAATCATTGCTTTATAAGCATTAGCTTCTTCGATAGCATTCAAATTTTCTCTTTGAAGGTTCTCTAAAAGCGCTATTTGCATCATTTCTTCATCTGTGAAATCACGAATGATAGCGGGGATTGTTTCTAAACCAGCCATTATACTAGCTTTAACACGACGTTCCCCAGCAATTATTTCGTATCCTTTAATACTTTTCTTAACAATAATAGGTTGAAAAACACCGTTTTCCTTAATTGAATCAGCTAATTCCCTTAAAGCATCTTCATCAAAAATTTTACGAGGTTGATAAGGATTACTACGAAGTTCAGATAATTTAATTTGTTTTATTTCATCCCTTGAAGCACCCTCAACAATACTAGTTTCCAATTGATTAAAGTCAATGTTTTCTGAATTAAATAATTCTTCCAAACCCTTCCCCAAAGCTCTTCTTTTATTTTCCATTACGGATAATCACTTCCTTTGCAAGATTTAAATAGGCATAATGCCCTTTACTAGTCGAATCATATTCAGCAATCGGTTTCCCATGTGATGGAGCTTCTGATAATCTAATCAAACGAGGAATTATAGTATCATAAACCCTTTCTTTAAAGTAACTTCTAATATCTTCAACAACTTCTAAGCCTAAATTAGTTCTTGAATCAAACATTGTTAGTAAAACTCCTTCAATATCTAATTCAGGGTTTAAGTTGCGTTGGGCAAGCATAATAGTATTCAACAATTGAGTTATTCCTTCAAGGGCAAAAAATTCACATTGAACAGGAATAATTACTGAATCCGAAGCTGTCAATGCATTAGTAGTTAGAATCCCTAGTGATGGTGGACAATCAATAATTAAATAATCAAAACTATCTTTAATTTCCATCAAACATTTTTTTAATTGCCCAATCTTAGAAAAACCATCTTCTGTTTTGCTACGTTCCAATAGTTCTATATCAACACCAGCTAAATTAATAGTGGCAGGTATCAAATATAAATTCTTAAATTTGGTTTTGACAACAACTTCCTTTATATTTGTTCTGCCAATTAAAGCATCATATATACTTTTGTTAACATCGCTCTTATCTACTCCAACCCCTGTTGAAGCATTCCCCTGAGGATCTAAATCTATCAGTAAGACTCGTCTATCTAAGAGGCCAAGAGAGGAAGCTAAATTAATACTAGTTGTTGTTTTACCAACGCCACCTTTTTGGTTGACAATTGATATAATCTTTCCCATCATCATCACTTACTTTCAATAAATAGTTGCTATTTCTATTTTATCAAAAAAAGAAACTTTTTACTAGGAAAAAATCTCTTTCATTTCAATTATTAAATTTTAATTCCTAAACTCTAGTTCTATTGATCCATTGCTTGTTGAAAAATTTATCTTTTTATTTTTATCTTTATCAGTTTGATAGTTCTTATCAACTCTACTACCATCAATAGTTACATGCCCATTGCTGGTTCTCATATATTTAGCATAATCTCCATTTATTCCAACTACTGTTCCATCAATTCTTCCATTGCTGGTTCTTAATGTAATATCGTTTGATGTAATTCCTTTAAAAACTATCTTACCATTACTACTATTTCCTTTAATAATTTTAGATACTACATTATTTAAATCTATTGAACCATTAGACGTTCTAATATCAACCATATCATCGGCTTTAATATCTTTAAAATAAACACTACCATTAGATGTATACATTATAATATCATTTTGACTTTCCATGTCAGAAATTTCAATTGAACTATTGGATGTTCTAAACTCCAAATCAGCAACTTCTAAATGATGTGCTTCCATCCTTCCATTAGATGTTTTAATATAGTAGTTTAATACTAGATTATTAGGGATTTCAATAGTTATTGTCTTATTTCCCCAAAAAAGAAGCCATCTGAAAGGCGAGCTACTTGTTTTTTTACCTTCAAATGTTAAAATATTCCCTTCAGTTTGATGATTATATTTTATATACTTATTTTCATAATAAGTAATTTTTATCTTATCACTATCAGTTGGTAATAAGATAACATTCGAATTAAAGGTAGCGGTTACAATCTTTTCAATATTAACTGGGTCCACTTCTAATTCCTTACGTTCATATTTCATTTTATCACTAATGGAATCCACTATATTATCGACGTTTGATACCATCATAATCAATGATAAAAAAATCATACCCAGCCCTAAATAAATAAAATATTTAGCTTTCATATTATCACTCTTTCTTTTGAATATTATCAGCTATTTCTTTTAATTTTCTAAATCTATGATTTAAACACGATTTAGTCATCCTTGCGCCTGTTTCCCTGCTTATTATATCACTTAATTCTAACAAAGAGGACTCCGGATATTTTAACCTAAATGACGCTATGGTAGCTAGTTTTTCATCAATAGCATCAAATCCTATCATTTTAGATATAAGATTAATTGCTTCAATCTGCTTTGATGCCGTATTGATTATTTTCTCAACGTTTGCTTGTTCGCAATTATTCAATCGATTGGTAATGTTTTTTTGGTCTCTATATATTCTAATATTCTCAAAGAACAAAACACTACTGTAAGCTTTAATTAGTTTCAAAAAGTCGCTTATTTTTTCAGCCTCTTTAATGTATACCATATAACCATTCTTGCGGGTTATAACTTTACTATTTAAATCATACTCATTTAGCATTTCGTTAATAAATAAAGCATATTCCTCATCATCAATTAAAAATTCTAAATGATATCTAGATGTTTTAGGATTATTAACGCTCCCGCTTGCTAAGAAGCATCCTTTCAAATAAGCCTTTTTTAATTCATCATCATCAACAATATATTCTTTTGGAACATTGATAAAGTAACCATCCTGATTCATCAAAGATAAATCTTTTAAAATAATATCTTTCTTTTTATTAATCTCAATAATATAGATAAGTGATTTTTTGAAGTTGAAATTCTTTCTTATCGTAACTTTACTTGTTATATCATATAATGATTTTATTATTTTAAATAAATAACGACAAGTCGCGGCATTTTCCGTTCTTATAGTTATAACCTCATTATCTATAAAAGCATTCTGTCTGATAAATGCCGATAATAAAGCAGCACTTTCTAGATTAGTATTTTCCTGCCTTGTTATTTCATTTTTTACATCGATTGAGAAAGACATGTTATGACCTCATTAAATAAGAGAAGACAACAAAGGCTGTTTTTAGTGGGTCATGTCTTACCATATCATCAACAATAATAGTGAGATCTTCTTTTATCAATTCAACTTTCATCTTGCTTAAATTATCTTCATCAATAAACATAGGGTCCACTAAGATTGGATCGCTTTGTTCCAATTCTTTATATCTTTGCTTTATTTCTTCTGGGATAGGAGTGCTAGAGGAAATAACGACATCTAAAAATTTTTTTCCCATGTATTTGTTTAATACATTAATACAATCACTTACTTTAAAATCATCTGTTTCTCCATGTTGAGTCATAAGATTAGAAATATACATTTTTTTAGCTTTTGATTTTAATATTGCTTCTTTAACTTCCTTTATTAAAATATTAGGTATAATGCTTGTATACAAACTTCCTATTCCAAATATTACCAAGTCAGCTTCCTCTATAGCTGTTAAGACCTCTGGTGTGACTTTAGGCTTTTCGGCATATTTTATACGATCAATTTGTTTAAAAGCTTTAGTAATATTGCTTTCACCAACTAATTTTTCACCTTCTTTGGTATATGCTACCAAAGTTGTTTTATCTTCTGTAATCGGTAAAATCATTCCTTTTATATCCATAATATCACCCATAGCTTTTACGGCCCCAGAAAGGCTTCCTGTTATATCCATAAGAGCTATTAAAAGCATATTACCAAGTAAAAGGCCATCAAAATGACCATTACTTTTAAAACGATACTGTAGCATTTGATCAATCAGTGATTCTGAAGTGGCCAAATGTGAAATAACCTTACTTAAATCCCCAACAGCAGGTATATTAAATTCTTTTCTTAATTTCCCAGTTGATTTGCCATCATCTGATACTGCAACAACCGCTGTAATATCAACTGGAAATAATTTAAGTCCTCTAAGTAGTGAGGAAGAACCTCTTCCTCCACACAAAACTACTACTTTTTTCATACAAACACCTTCTCATTTCATTATACTACAAAAAAACTAATTATAGCCACAAAGACAAACTAGTTTTATTTTTATAATTTATAACCTTTCTTTCTAAAACCCAAATATAAAGGTAAATCTTTAGGATATTTAACAATATTTAAAGAACTTCTTTTATCAGCTGAACAAACAAGCCAAGATTCCTTATATTTGGGGGGCATTCCTGTAAGAGGCCACATATGTTTCATAATAATGTCTTTGATTGTATCATTCATCATATCGGGAAAAAATTCGCAAGCATTGTCTAGTGCTATAATAGGATGAATAAAAGCATGTACTTTAGGTCTTCTAGTTTTATTATTTATGTTTATTTTTCTTAAATCAGTAGTTATGTCTTGCCAATCATATAGAAAAAAATCATGTAATAAGGCCCCTATCGCCACTGATTTAGCATCATATTTTTTTTGTTTTGATGCCTTAAGCCACGCTCTACAGCAAACATCAATTGAATGTTTTGCTCTGCTATCCAAGTGGTGTTTATAATCATGCATCTTTATCCACTCTTCATGTTTTAAAATAGGCTCTATAATATAAAACAGAGTCTTTTTATTCTCAGTTGAAAATTTCAACTTGTCAGTAACCTCATTGAAATCTTTATAGCTATTATCCATTTTATACTCCAATCATTTTTCTTCTTTTATATCTTTCATAGCGCTAGTCGCTGCCATACTACCTTCAGCTACGGCTGTTGTTATTTGATATAATTCCTTTTTGATAATATCACCACAAGCATATATTCCATCTATATTTGTTCTCATCATATCATCAACAACGATGTAGTTGTTATCTGTTATCAGTCCTAAATTTTTAGCATATTCAAGTGATGGTTCAAAACCAATATAAATAAACATCCCAGAGGCTGCAATTTGTTTACTAGAACCATCTTGCTTGTTTTTGATATCTACACTACTTAACATATTATTGTCAGAATTTAAACCTACTACTTCACAGTTGAAAAACACTTCTATTTTCTTGTTGTTAAAAACTCTCTCTTGAAGAATCATATCACCTCTAAATTCACTAGAGCGATGAATCATTGAAACTTTGGCTGCTATATTGCTTAAATACAAACTCTCTTCTAAAGCACTATTGCCTCCACCGATGACAACAACATTTTTATCTTTGAATAATGCTCCATCACAAATAGCACACCAACTGATACCTCTTCCAATCAAATTTTTTTCATTAGGTAAACCTAATTCTCTAGGCTTACGACCGGTTGCTAAAACAACACATTTACATGTTAATTCCTCTTTATCTGTTTTGACTATTTTATAACCATCTTCAATAAGAAGATCATTAACTACTCCATACTTGTATGGAATTTCTAATTCTTGTGTTTGCATAAACATATTATATGCTAAATCAGCACCTGCTATTTTAACAAAACCAGGATAATTTTCAATTGAAATAATTCTATTTACTTGTCCGCCAGGTGCATTGCCATCAATTAACGCTACATTTAAATTAGCACGTTTTAAATATATGGACGCTGTCATTCCAGCCGGGCCACTTCCAATAACTATAACATCAAAATTTAATTGCTTCATTTTGAACTTCCTCCTTGTATAAATCTTCAAATTTAGAGCCCCTCATTTTTCTAACAAATAGTATGAGACCAACGACAAATAGTATAACAGACACAACTTGTGCTACTTTAAAATTTCGAAACATTAAACTATCTGTCCTAAGCGCTTCAATAAAGAAACGGCCTATCGAATACCACATAAAATAAAGACCTGATAATTGACCATTTTTTAAATACTTATAAAATTTCCTAATTATAAGTATGATAATAAATCCCAAAAAGCACCAAAGTGATTCGTACAAAAATGTAGGGTGGTGGTAAGCACCATTAACATACATATTATCTATGATAAAGTTTGGGATATGCAAATTACTTAAAAATGATTTGCTAACTTCGCTTCCGAATGCTTCTTGATTAAAGAAATTACCCCATCTACCAACAGCTTGACCAATCAATAATGAGGGAACAATCATATCTAATATACGTATCATTTTTACTTTATATTTCATTGTGTAGAATAAAATAAATAGAAAACCAAATATTATAGCCCCGTGGATAGCTAATCCACCTTCCCAAATCTTAATAATATCGATTGGATTATTACTGTAATAATCAAGGTGGAAGGCCACAAAATACAATCTAGATCCAATGATAGCAACAATAATTGTCCAAAAGATTAAGTTAGATAAGAACTCATTATTAATATTAAATTTTCTACTTTCCCTAAAAAGCAAAGTACCCCCAATAAAAAGACCTATTAATATAAAAATAGAATACCAACTAATTTGAAAAATCCCCAAATCTACTAAATATGGATTCATATTATTTACCCCTTCCTATTATTGGTTCAATAATTAGTTTTTGTAGTAAGAAATTCATAAGTGAGATTAAGATAGCAGCAAAGAAAAGAATAAATATACCATAGGTTTCTAAATGTTCACCTAGAATAAAATCGGCCATCTTAATAATTAAAACATTGATAAAGGGATAAAACAATCCTAAAGTAAGACCAGTTATTGGAAGTGTTAATAAAAATATAATTGGTTTGATTGTCTTATTTAATATATATATTATGACACTTGTTATAAAAGCCCATAACCCAAAATAACTATTATCCAAGATAAAAGTATCGTTAAAAATAACAGATATTAAAATTAATACTAATGTATAACCAACCATATATAAGAGCCAATCAATAAAGTTATTTAATCTAACTTTACCGTTTTCAATTATTGTTATCTTCATTAATATCACCTTCGTATTTAAATTATATCATGAGATAAAAATTTAATAAAGATTAATAGATTAAAAGAAATAAAATAACTTAAAAAAGAGATTTTTTTTTATTATCTCTTTATAACAGCTAACTAAAGTTCAGTTCCAACTAACAGAATAATACGAAAGCCACTGCTGTTACTCACTTTTCCAGTGTTAAAATTAAAACCAAATATTCCTGCATATGCTCTATTGCTGTATAAATCACCACGACTAAACCACGGATTTTGAGCATTTAGAAAAGACGTGCGGTCTCCATACCAGCCAGATACTTCGTATGTTCCATCTCCTTTGATATACCCTGTTTGAGGGACAGTTTTTAAATATCTATCGTAATATTTAGTATCAATGATTAAGTGATTATATTGTGAATCATATGGTCCTGTTTCTGGGCATGCTGTTGGAGGTGCGTAATTGGTACTATATCCACTACAATCTCTCATCCCTGTTTCAGGGATTGGGTTTGGCACAAGTACTCCCATGACATATTCATGAACTCCACCACTCATATCATATATTCCATATATTGTACCCGTTGTACTGGCTCCATAGGCTAATGATAATTTATCATTGTTTAATTTACTTCCTACACTTTCACCAGCAGCAAGTACAAAATTATTTGTTGAATCACATGCTCCATTATTTGTTTTTATTATTCCATCATATGCAAAGCATCCCTCTGATGTAGTATACCCAGGTTCATATCCTGGTCTTCCTCCACTTCTGCCTGTATTATAATCACCACTATTATTTATATATATTTCTTTATTTGCTCCCTCATATGTAGGATTACCATACTTCCCATACTTACTGTGCGATAAATAAGCAACGGCTCCCCATTCAGTATTCTTCATCATGTGTGTTTCATTATCGTTACTAAAACCAAATGTTGATGACCCCTGCATATAGGCCTTAACATTTTCATATATTGCTTTGACTGATTGGACTCTTAATGCCGAAAGATCTGGCAATATAGTTGGCGATGTGATTTCTCCCGTTGTTTCAAACTTACCTATCCACAACCCATTTACTTCTGCTTCTCCAAAAGTAAAGGCTGGATGAGTGTAATATGTGCTTACTGCATCACCCTTTGATTTTGGTGTATATTTTGTTTCAAACTTGATTTTTATCTCTCTTGGCCCTTCTCCTGATGGTATTAAATAACTGTATCTTGGTATCCATACCCACATAGTGTTAATATCATCTATACTTATTGGCGTTCCTACATCTGCTGATAAGTAATCATTTCTACTTTTATTTGGAATCCCATCTTTATTAGTTTCACTTGCGTTAGTCCCCACCGTTACAGCATTTGCCCATTTAAAATTGTTATAATCATACCAACTGTTGTTTGGATTATTTTTATTTGCTTTCTTCCATACTCTTGCTGCTTCATCATAATATACTGGTATCATCCCTGTTGCTAAATCCGGCCCTTCATATACTGCATAAGCATTTTCACCACTAACATCTATGGTAATATTATCAAATGGTTGATTTGTTATTGGATTTTTTATATTGCTTGAAATTAAACCTTTACTTATCAATTGATCTAATCTTACACTTGTTGTACTCCCATCTCCATATTGAGATACATATAAAGATGTTGCTCTCTTTATTAAATCCATTTGTGAGTTATAACTGCTTACTTTCGATTTTTCTATAATTGTTCCTATGCCTGGAATAGCTATAGCTAGAATGATTGCTAATATTACTATAACTGCTAACAATTCAACTAATGTAAACCCTTTTTTCATCAAAACACCACTCTTTATTATATATAAAGTATATCATTTAAATTTTATAATGTAAATTATTTGAAAATAAAAAAGAAGAATGCTTACACTCTTCTTTCACCTAATTCCTCTTCAATTCTTAATAATTGATTATACTTACAAGTCCTATCAGTCCTTGACAAAGAACCCGTTTTTATTTGACCCAAATTTAAACCTACTGCAAAATCAGCTATAAAACTATCTTCCGTTTCTCCACTACGATGGGAAATAACAATTTTATAATTATTTTTTCTAGCAAGTTCAATCGTATCCAATGTTTCACTAACTGTTCCTATTTGATTTACTTTTATTAATATAGCATTGCAAGCTCCTGCATCTATGCCCTTTTGAAAGATTTTGGGATTTGTAACAAAAAGATCATCCCCAACCAATTGAATTTTATTACCTAAACGCTTTGTAAGTAATGTAAATCCTTCAAAATCAGTTTCTTCTAGTCCATCCTCAATTGAAATAATTGGGTACTTATTAATCAATTCTTCATAAAAATCTATCATTCCTTCACAATCTAATGTTTTTTCTTCACCGGCCAAATTATATTGCCCATCCTTATAAAATTGGGATGCAGCGACATCAAGTGCTAGTGAAACATCCACGCCCGGTTGATATCCAGCCTTAGTAATAGCTTCCACAATCAAATCAAGGGCCTCAGTATTACTTTTTAAATTTGGAGCAAAACCTCCCTCATCACCTACAGCTGTATTATAATTATTATTTTTTAAAACCTTCTTTAATGTATGAAAAACTTCTGAGCCTTTCCTTAATCTCTCACTAAAAGTATTGCCAAAGGGAACAATCATAAATTCTTGAAAATCAAGATTATTATCAGCATGAGCTCCACCATTTAAAATATTCATCATCGGCGTTGGCAATTCTGTCCCATTACCAATGTATTTATACAGTGGCTTTTTATTAACATTCGCTGCTGCCTTCAAGCAAGAAAGAGAAACCCCTAAAAT
>CAZQOT010000004.1:16112-22147 GCA_964595115.1 uncultured Muribaculaceae bacterium
GTTTTATCAATAATAGAACATCCATTAATGTTAGGTATGTTAGATGCAAAATATTTCTTATTGGATGGTATATTTGTTATAAGTTCTAATACATCTTCGTTACCTAAATTAAGAATTGCCATATCCTCACTAGTATGATGGTTGAAAATTCTTTTCTTAGTCAATTTATATGAGTCATATGAACCATGAAAATCTACATGAGCCTCAAATAAATTAGTTAAAACTGATATATTAGTTTTAAATTCATCAACATTGCATAATTGATGATCAGATATTTCCATAACAGCAATATCATCATCTTTTAAAACATTTAGAAAAGAGCATACAGGAAACCCTATATTTCCCATTAAATATACACTTTTAGATGACATCTTAAGTATTTCATATATCATTGTTGTTGTTGTCGTTTTACCATTTGTCCCAGTAATTGCTATTATTTTAACTCCTTTTGGAAAATAACGATATGCAAGTTCCACTTCATTTATAACGGGAATATTTAATTCTATAGCTTTCAAAACATATGATTGATTATTAGGAACTCCTGGATTTTTAACCATAATATCATATGAATCATCAAATAAGTCTTCTGGATGACTTCCCAAAATAACCTTTATTCCTAGACTTTCTAATTCTTTAACTTGTTGTTCGTTTTGCTCAGTTTTAGAATCATTTACTACCACTTCATATCCTTTTTCGTGTAGTACTTTAGCAGCTTCATAGCCACTCCTCGCCATTCCTAATACAAATGCTTTCTTATTGTTGTTCATTAATATCACTCCATTTTAAGTATACTATATTTAGAGTGTTTTGTTAAATAATCCAATTGACAAGTGTAAACTATATCTGTTTATTTTTAACGATATTTTTGGTATAATAACTTATAGGAATGGTGTAAATGCAAATAATAGAATTAACAAAGGAACAATTTGATAAATTTGCCATAGAACACAAAAACCATAACTTTTATCAAACTAGCCAATATGGTACGTTGATGAACCGTAATGGTTTTGTTGATTTTTATGTTGGCTTGCTCGATGATAACAATTATCTTATCGGAGCTTCTCTAATATTGAGTCAAAAAAAACTAGGGCGTTTTAAAGTGGGATATGCACCTCGCGGTTTTTTAATTGACTTTAACGATTCTATTTTAGTCACTACATTCTCAAAACTACTTAAAGACTACTTATTTAAACAAGGTTACATTTATGTAAGAATAGATCCTTATGTCATTCATATACAAAGGAATTTTTATGGTAATCCTATTCCAAACGGCATTAATAATTCTAAATTAATAGATTTTTTAAAGAAAAACAATTACGTCCATCATGGTTTTAATCTTTATTTTGAAAATTTAACACCTAGATGGAATGCTATAACCAAATTGAATGCCTCATCGGAAAAATTATTTTCACTATTTAGCAAAGAATTACGAAATAAAATTAGACGCAGTTACAAAAGAGGAGTTTCTATCTATAAAGGGACACGTGAAGATTTAAAAATGTTTTATAATTTAGTAGGAAAAAAGCACAGACGTAAGCTTAGTTATTATCTTGATTATTATGAAATATTTTCTAAAAACAACATGTTTGAAATTTACTTTGCTAAAATAGACCCTGCTATATATATCAAAACTAGCAAAGATATGTACGAGTACGAACTAAAGAGGAACAATAAAATAACAAACCTATTACAATCCAATTTAAACAATAATATGAAAAACAAATATATAAGCATAAAGATGAATTCCGATAAATTACTTGATATTTATAAAACCGATGTTATTAATGCTAATAATTTGTTTAAATTTTACCCTAATGGGGCCATAATCGCGACTTCAGCTATCGTAAAATACAATAAAGAGATTTTCTTTCTAATTGATGGGTACGATCGAAAATTTAAAACTTTTTGTCCAAATCATTTAATGAAATGGGCTATTATGAATGAATATTCAAAAAAAGGTTATTTATATGCCCATCATAACGGCATATCAGGTGATTTTAATAGTAAAAGTCCATATTATGGTTTATATCTGTTTAAACGAGGCTTTAACAGTGAAATTGTCGAATATATAGGTGAATTTGATTTAGTTATTAATAAACAAATGTATCAAACATGCAGACAATTACCGTTTCTATGGAAATTTATTAATATAAAAAAATATCCTAATTAAGATTTCAATACTGAAATCTTTTTAAAATCACATTAAAACAATTGTATTAACTTTCAATTTATTCTATAATGTATTATATAAAATATGGGGTGATATTAATGTCTGATAATATATTAGGCAAAATAATATTCGTTAATGATAACGAGGCTAAGATACAAATGACAAGTGACGTTGTGGAAAAAGACCTGATGAATCTTCATCTTGTCTTCGATGATGGAGAAACTAAAATATTGGGGGAAATTGCCGAAATTAATTCTGGCATTATCGATATAAATTTTCTTGGGGAATTTAAAAATAGTGAATTTACTCAAGGAATAATAAAGAAACCAAAACTTGCATCTAATGTGAGATTAATATCAGAAGAAGAATTAAATATCATCATGGCTTCCAACGATCCAAAAAGTTTTTCATTTGGAGAATCGGTCCTATATAAGCATCCAATAAACATAAATATAGATGCATTATTTAGTAATCATATGTTTATTTGCGGTAATACAGGCAGTGGCAAATCATATGGAGTTGCTAAAATATTACAGTCTTTATATCGAAATCCTAATAATATTGCCCTTAATTCCATGATTCTTATCTTTGATACTCATGGTGAATATAAAACAGCTTTTAATAATATTAATATGACTAATCCTAACTACCGTTTTAAAGTATACTCTGCTAGTAATCAAGATGGCAGCAACTTAATATCTATTCCTATCTGGCTCTTAGATATAGAAGATGTTGCATGTTTGCTTGGAGCAACCGAATATGGACAATTAGCAATTATTGAAAAAACATTATTTATTTTAGCAATCCTCAGTCAAAGAAATGAGCTTACAAAACAGTTTAAAAATCATATAATAGCAAAATCTATACAAAATTTAATGTATTCAAATTTATCTCCAGCTAAAATAAGAAGTGAAATATTTGATATATTGTCAATTTGCTCAACTGAAGAATTATCACTTGATGTGGCAGTTCCTGGTATAGGCTACACAAGAGAATTCAAAAAATGCTTTGAAATTACCAAAACAGGAACGTTTTCAGAAAATGTATTAATAAGTGAATATGTTGAAAAATTTATTAATGATGATTTAGAAAAGCAAGCTTCTAAAAAAATAGAAAAATGTAATTTAAAAGATTTAGAAGATGCCTTGAATTTTGTTATTATATCGGAAAATATATTAAGTAATGACAAATTATACAATGATGCTATTATGTTAAAAATGAGGCTACATTCATTAGTTGTAGGAGGGTATGGTAAATACTTTGAATACCCAGAATACATTGGATTAGAATCATTTATAGCAGCTTTAGTAACCGAAAACTCAAAAGTTAGAACTCAAATAGTTGATATCGATATTGAAGGTTTAGATGATCAATTTGCTTTATTTATTACAAGAACTTATTCAAAATTATTATTTGATTTTTTAAGTAAACTTAAGAAAAGAGCGTCTATCCCTATTCACATCTTTTTAGAAGAAGCGCATCGCTTTGTAAAAAATGAATACAACTTTTTATATGGTAACGATGTTTTTGAAAGCATCGCTAAAGAAGGTCGTAAGTTTGGCCTAATACTAGCTTTAATTTCTCAAAGACCAACAGAATTATCAGAAACAGTGTTATCACAATGCTCAAGTTTTCTATTATTTAGAACCAATCATCCAAAAGATTTAGAGTATATGAAAAAAGCTATTCCTAATATCAATACTGATATTATTGATAAACAAAGAAGTATTCAGCCTGGCTATTGTGTAGGATTAGGGAAAGCCTTTAAAATACCAATGATTATTAGAATGGATAAACCAGATCCTGCCCCTCAAAGCAGTAGTGCCGAGGTATATAACATATGGAGTGGCCATATAAATTAAAAAAAGATCATTAATTGATCTTTTTTGTCATTGCTTTACCAGTTTGCTCTATATGACTTGGGTTCATGCTCATCGTTTTAATTGCTTGAATTGATGAATCTAAAATTAAATTAACTCTCTCTACTGGTATTCCCGTTGAATAAGCAACACCTTCTGGTGATAATCCCTCTTTAATAAATTTCGTTGCAATAACACTTTGTAAATGTGGCAATTCCCCAATTACATCGTCAATTACAATCGCTTCGCAAATTCTTTCTTCTGGGTTATTACATTCGTCAACTGACTTTAAAGGGTGAGATAACCCTTTGCAACTGCTATCTTTGCTTATTTTACTGCAAATCTCTTCATCAATACACATCAAGACAAATTCACGAAATTCATATTTTTCGTTCTCCCCATATTGCTCAATTGCGTTCATAATACCAATATAGCAATCATTTACAAGATCCCTACGATCATGATATAATTCTTCATAAAAGGGCATAATAAATTGAGCAAGAGGCCAACATCTATCTATAAATTTTTTATATGTGTCATTGCTATCATTCATGGCAGAGCAAATGTAGTTATAGATATCTTCTTTTTCTAAACCAATATCTGGCATTTGTTTCCCATCAATTTTTGTTCTTTCCCTTTTAATAATTTTTTCCATACCATTTCGTCCCCTTACTACATAATATTTTGTTTTATTGGCAAGATGTATCAAAACAAAAGAAACATCCCCCGTTAATAACTTTATTATATTATCTCCAAACCAACTTGTAAATACCTTTTGCTAACTTTTACCAATAAAATCATTGATTTTATTGGTTTTATTAATAATTTTGCGACATAAACTGTATAAAGGTGATTAAATGATAATACACGTTATCCGCGAGGGGGAAAGTTTATACCATATTGGGAATCAATATGGTGTTGATTATAAAAAAATAGCAAAAGATAATGATATATCAATTGACCAACAATTAGTGATTGGGCAAACACTGGTTATTATAACTGATGAAGATGAAAAAAAATTTAGACAAATTGAAGTTAATGGTTACGCTTATCCAAACATAGATGACGATATTTTTAGAAATACCCTTCCATATTTAACTTATTTAAGTATTTTTAGTTATCAAATCAACAGCGATGGTAGTCTAAGGAGTATAGAAGATGAAGAGTTAATTGACACTGCCAAAAAATATAAAGTTGTTCCAATTATGGTCATAACAAACATTGGGTCTGAAGATAGATTTAGTAGCGAACTAGCCCATATTATTTTAAATAGCGAAGAACTTCAGAACAAAGTAATTAATAACATATTGCGTATAATGAGGAAAAAAGGCTATAGTGGTTTGACCATTGATTTTGAATATATCTATTCAAGTGACAAAGAGTCATTTATTAAATTTATAAGTAAAATCAAATCAGAAATGGAAAGATATAATTATTTATTAATAGTTGCTGTAGCACCTAAAACTAGTGATGAACAACAAGGAATTTTATATGAAGCCCATGACTACAAAAGGATAGGAGTTCTAGCCGATAGGGTTGTTATAATGACTTATGAATGGGGGTATGCTGGTGGACCTGCTATGGCTGTTGCTCCACTTGATTCTGTGATAAAAGTATTAGATTATGCGGTTACGAGAATTTCATCTAGAAAAATACTAATGGGTCTTCCTAACTATGGTTATGATTGGACTTTACCATTTGAAGAAGGTAATATTGCGAAATCAATTAGTTTTAATGAAGCTGTTGACATAGCTAGAACTCATAAGCAAGCTATAGAATACAACTATGAAGATCAAACTCCATATTTTTATTATTACGATTCAAATAATACCAAACACGAAGTTTGGTTCGATGATGCTAGAAGCATTCAAGTGAAGTTAGAATTAGTAATTAAATACAATTTAGGTGGTGTAAGTTTTTGGACTATAAATAGATATTCCAATCAATCATATCTTATACTTAGTCAGTTATTTAATATAAAAAAATATTAACAAAAATTTGTTAAT
>CAZQOT010000004.1:22247-31095 GCA_964595115.1 uncultured Muribaculaceae bacterium
CCATCAATAACAAAATATTCATATTTCCAAACACCATATAAATACTTCTTTCTTGTTAAAATAACCTCAATTGCTCAGTATCTGTATATGGCGTGTTTTCTTTTAAGTATTTTTCCATTTCGTATGTATCTAAATAATCGGGATTTATTTGTTCCTTAAAAAGGTGTTTTAAGAAGACGCGACCCGATGATGAAGTAAGTATCGGTCGACCCAAAATCGAGGCCCCAGCTAGACACGCCCGCATTAGCATCACTAACCCAGATAGCACCAAAAAACGCAATTCTATTGCCTGTATTTTGATAGTAATAATCATTATATTTACCTGAACCTACACTTGTTGGCAGTTGGATAAAAGGGTTGTTACTGTCGTATCCCATTTTTAAGGCATAGCCATTAGCGTTTGCGTTGGCATACCCTACTTTCGTGTAATCTCCATCAAATTCATCGGAAATATAAGTATTAGCATTTCTTGAAACATATGCTTGATTATCCTTTTTAATGTTGATTCCATCTACAAATTGCCAAATGTTAGCATAGAAGTTTTCGATTCCACGATATTTCATTGCGTATTTACCATCGGTATTAGAAGTCATTGACCCTGACTTAGCAACAACTGAATCCGCTGTTCCATTTAAATAACCTACATTGTAAACTATTTGATCTTTTGCTATCGTTCCTAAAACAACACTTGTTGGTTGTCCTGAAATAGTTTCATAAGTAATTGTATCTCCATCTATAGCAGTAATCCTTAAATTAGTAGCGATTTGTCTGCCACCAAGTGAAGTTCCTATATCTATTAGTTGACTTACCCTATAACTAGCCCCTTTACCAGTAGCTAGTGTTACTGAATTAGTACCTATACTTGCTATTATATGAGACGCATCAAATTGTTCTTTTGCAAAACCATACATTATTTCTTGTGAATCTAGTTTTGCAAATTCAATATAGAATAGTGTTTGTAATATATCTACAACATGAATATCTAATATTTGATATCCAGTACCATTTGCTTTAGCATAATTTCTAAACTCAGTTATAGTTTTAGAAACTAGAGGAATTGTTCCTGTTTTTGACTCGAGTTTTGTACCATCAATATCCAATTCTTATTTTAGATTCGATCTATTAATAACACCAAAATCATAACTCGAATCCATTCCATATTTTAAAAAGGCTGCTCGCAGTATTAACTTCACTTGACTTTCTAACGCACCTTTTCGAGAGGATTGAACAATACTTCCTATGGCAGGGATAGCTATCGCTAATATTATTGCTAATATTACAATGACTGCCAATAATTCCACCAAAGTAAATCCTTTTACTTTCCTCATACTAGTCTCCTATTTATCTTATTATCTATATTTTACAATACTTTTTTATAAGATACAACAATTATTTTGACACTATTATATTCAAATCTCCAAATCATCATTTTTATGGATTTTCTTTTCAGATTGCTCGTATATTTTATATAAATTACTGAAAGCATCTTTGTCCACCGCATCTTTATTATGAAGTTCACAAGTCATATTCATATAATTATTTCTTTCATACTTATTTCGTAATTTGCTTCTTATAAAATTAACAAACTCAAAGAATTTATCTTCTCAATATTATGATTTTTAAGTACAATTTTATTTTGCTTTTCTAATTATTGCTTAATATAGTTACCATTTTATCAATCCTTTCTGATAATTCTTTTGTTAAATTAAAAAAAATCAACTCTTTTCTGAATTGAAATTTATCAATATATTGAACATAAAGTTCAACTGTATTCTTTACTGGTGGAGCTGAGGGGATTTGAACCCCTGTCCGAAAATATAATATCATAGACCTCTACAAGTTTAGTTAATTTATTATTCTCATTAGTAATTATAGAAATTAACAACCAATCACTAACTAGTTTAGCAATTGTTCGTTACTGCCCCTAAACTAAACAGTAATATATCTCACTTTAATGTGCCCTTAATATCCTTCGTGAGAAAAAAGATAAGAAGAGCTCGCTAGCTTATATTAAGCAGCAGCGAATGAAAAATTTTTATTGCCAGTTATTATAAACTGATGGATTTAACGCATACCTACGACTTGCCATCTATGCCTTATAGTTCCCGTCGAAACCAAGCAGCCCCATGTGTGAGAATTATATCACACTATTATATATATGTAAATATATAAAAAGAAACCAATTACTTAATACTGTATTTAGTTTCTCTTCTCATTTCTCTTTCCATATCTTTCTTCTTTATGGATTCTCTTTTATCGTATTGCTTTTTACCTTTAGCTACTCCAATCAATAGTTTAGCCTTATTCCCTTTAAAATATAACTTTAACGGTACTAAAGTGTATCCTTCTGTATCTAATTTGCCTGCTATTTTATTTATTTCCTTTCGATTAAGAAGTAACTTTCTCGTTCTTCTTTCATCATGATTAAACTGATTACCTTCATTATATGGCGCTATATACATATTGAGAATGAATATTTCTCCCTTTTTAACAGTAGCGTAACTGTCTTGCAAATTAGCACTACCATTTCTAATGGACTTGATTTCAGTCCCTTTTAAGACTACTCCTGCCTCATATGTGTCTTCTATGAAATAGTCATATGTTGCTTTTCTATTAGTTATTTCCACTTTATCACCTATTCTTCTATTTCTGTAACGGGCATTGTTTCATCTAAAGATCTAATAACTTTAACATATTTATCATAATAATTTTTATATCCTGGGAAATAAGGGGCTGTTACCATTTCAAACGGCATAATGCTATAAGCATAGTGATAATATAGTCCTCTTGCCCCTTGATAGTATGTATATATTAAATTATTCTTTAAATCGCTTAGTTCAATTGTCGTTTCACCCTTAAAAGTGGTCTTAGTTATTTTTACTGATGGCATTAATCCAATTAGGTTATCATAATCAGGTTGGTTAGAAATAAAATTACCTAACGAATAGAAAACAAGTGTGTTATCAATATATTCAACTGGTTGAATTATGTGTGGATGGGCTCCAATTATAATATCAACGCCAAGTGATGATAGATATGCTGCTATTTCTTTTTGCTCTTTGCTAGGGTTCGTTTGATATTCTACACCCCAATGCATAGCTACCATCAATAAATCAACTTTATCTCTTACACGTTCAATGTCTTGTTTTACTTTTTCAGCATCATAGACATTAACTAAATAGCTTTTACCATTAGGGACTGGCAATCCATTTGTTGTTGTAGTATAAGATAGCATCGTATAAGTAATCCCCTTTTTTTCTTTAATATTATCTTTTATTCTGTCTTCCTCAGAAAGATAAGTGCCTGCTGTCATAACATCTTTAGTATTCCAAAAATTCATTGAATTAATAATTCCCTTTTCCCCTTTATCGAGTGAATGATTATTAGCTAAACTTGTAAGATTAAATCCTAACTCTACCATGTTATCCCCAAACTGTTGAGGAGTGTTAAATCTAGGATACCCACTATAGCCAAATTCTGCACCACCAAGAATCGATTCTTGATTATAGTAAGCTAAATCATGTTCTTTTATTATTGGAGCAATGTTTTCAAACATATGGCTGAAGTTATAGCCTCCCCCATCAACTCTTGCATCAAGGTAAACATTTCCATGTATTAAAGCATCTCCAACCATTATAAGATCAATAGATGTAACAACCGGTTTTTCTTCTTCAATTATTACAGGATCTTTTTTGTCATCTGACGAAGCTTTATCCCTAAAAATAAACCAATATGTTCCAACTCCTAATGATATAATTAATAGAAGGAGAAAATAAACAATTTTCTTTAAATTTAACTTTTTCTTTCTCATATTATCCCTACTTTTTGCTATTATCTAAAAATTTAAAATCAATTTCACGCTCTTCTTTAGACGCCCCCGTAACAACGACTTTAACCTTATCACCAATACGATATGTTTTGCCAGTTCTACGACCTTTCATCGTTTGAATATCCTCATTAAAATCAAAATAATCCTTACCTATTTCACTAATTCTAACAAGTCCTTCAATCAAATTATCTAATTGGACCCAAATTCCATCCCTACTGACTCCTGATATTATACCACAATATTCTTCACCAATGTGCTTTTCCATATATTCAGCTGCTTTCATCTTCTCAACTGCTCTTTCGCATTTAACAGAACGGTCTTCTGTTAAAGACACATGATCTGCATAAACAGTTAATTCCTCAAATTTGTGATTATTACGAAACCCAGGTATTCCTAGTAATCCTTTTAGTTGTCTATGAACCATTAAATCTGATGATCTTCTAATAGGAGCAGTAAAATGAGTGTAATACTTAAGGCCTAATCCAAAGTGACCAACATTATCAGGACTATAGCATGCCTTTTTCATAGTGCGTAAAGCCATATTACCTAATACACGCCATTCTTCTTTATCTTTCAACATATTCAGTATCTGTTGAAGTATTTGGGTATTAAAAGATCTGCCCTTACCCTTAATACGATACCCTAAACTGTTAATGAAAGCAATGAATTGTGCACCTTTTTTGTCGTCAGGTTTCTCATGAATACGGTAAATGAGTGGGATAGCTAAATGATGAAAATGAGTACCAATTGTTTCGTTGGCAGCTATCATAAAAAATTCATTAAATTTTTCAGCAATTCCTTCTTCACGTTTAGTTATTTCTATAGGAACACCATCTTTATCAACAACAATTTGCATTTCTTCAGTACCAAATTCTAAATATCCACATCCTACTAATCTCTTATGTAATATATCTCCCATCTCAACCATTAATTTTAGTACATCGACAAATGGTTCATACCCTTCGACCATTTCATTATTTTCTAATATTTTGTTGGCATCAGTATATGTCATTCTTTTCTTAGAATTAATAACTCCAGGAAATATATCGTATTTTGTGATGTTTCCTTTAGCATCTATTTCCATTTCACAGCTTAATGTTAAACGGTCTACTCCCTCGTTTAATGAGCATATGCCATTACTTAAACGATGAGGTAATGCTGGAATTACTCTATCTACTAAATATACGCTGTTGCCTCTATTGTATGCTTCCCTACCTATAGCACTATCTTCTTTGACATAATTAGTAACATCAGCAATATGAACTCCTAAATGATAATTACCATTATCCAATCTCCTTGCCGTTATAGCTTGATCGAAATCTTTTGCACTAGTAGGGTCAATTGTAAATATTAGCTCATTTCTTAAGTCACGTCTACCTGCTAAATCATCAGCCCTAATTTCAATAGGAATCTTCTCGACTTCAGCCATTACTTCATCGGGAAATGTATCCGGTATTCCATATTCATACACAATGGATAGTATGTCTACACCAATGTCGTTCTTATGACCTAATATTTTAATTACTTCACCTTGAAAGTTGCCGGATTCTAGTTCTTTAATTCTTTTTACTAAAACTTTATGACCGTCAACTGCTCCTTTGCTATCCTCAGGTTTAATAAGATAGTCTTTGTATCTTTGGTTATCCATCTTAACATAACCAATACCATTTTTTATATAGTATTCTCCAACTAAATCACGATCATCACGGTCAACAATCTTAATGATCTTACCTTCATCAGGCTTTCTTTTATCAATATCAACAATAACTATATCATTATGAATAGCTCCATTAAATTTAGATTCATCAATCCAAATATCATCTTCTAGTCCTTCTACTTCAACAAAACCAAAACGCCCACTTTTATGGACTGATAAGCGGCCTTTTTTGAAATGAGTACTTTCAAATGATAAGTATTTATTTTTTTTACTTTTATATACCGTTGTACTATTTTCAAGTTCATTTAAAACACTTTGTAATTCTCTAAGTTCATCAGCTGATTTTAAACCAAGTAAGTCATTTATTTCATAAATGGTTAATGGCTTAGAATTATTTTTTAATATTTCTAGAATGCGCTCTTCCATTTTTTCACTACTCCCTATAATAACATTATAAAATAAAAAAGACTTTTTTATAAGTCCTTTTATATTAAAATGATAAGAATAAACATAAACAGAAGAAAAGTATGCCTAAAACCATTGTCAAGCGACTGACAAACAGTTCTCCTCCACGTTCTTTTCGATTGCTAAATAGTTCAGCATTACCACCCAATATAACATTTGATGTACTTTCTGCTTTACTACTTTGTAGTAATACTATTATTATTAATAAAACCGATACGACTATTAAAAATGTATCCATTATTTATCACCTCAGTAGTTATTATATTAACATAAATATGAGAGAAATGCAATAAACCAATTAACGTTGGTTTGCTTTTGTTTTAACACATTCTTTTTCTCTTCGAATTGCTATTTTCTCTAACATTTTATCGTAAATATCTGCTTTATCATAAATATCATAATAATTCTTTAAATCACTTATATATTCGTTAGCTGATACAGGGTTAGAGCCATCTGCTAAGTATGAAATCGTTTCAATATCGACTTCTTCGCATTCAATTAATAGTGTTGCTATAAACCACAGTCTTAATTCTAATGCTAGTGCTAATATGTTACCAACACGACGTGCACCACAAGGAGGTAGCGGAAATCTTTTTTTTCCATAAATTAACACGACATCATTTTTTAAATCATATATTGTTATATCTTGATTCATAAACGATTTAAAATGTTTCAAACATTTGCTTAAGTCTTCTAAATCATAATTGTATTCGATGGTCATTTTCTTTTTTTCCCATGGCCACTTCATTATTTTCTCCCCCTTCAATTTTTAAACATTTATCTGGTTTAGTAAGAAAAGGAATAAGAATATTCTTATTCCATTAAACTTTCTTCTAGAACATCTAGAGGATCGCCATCCATAAATTCTTTTTCCAAATCGAACTCAACTTGTGAATATTTTTTTGCACCTGTTCCAGCTGGAATAAGTTTACCTATGATGACATTTTCTTTTAATCCTTCTAGTTTGTCTAATTTACCTTTTATAGCAGCATCGGTAAGAATTCTAGTTGTTTCTTGGAATGATGCAGCCGATAAGAAGGAATCTGTTTCAAGTGATGCTTTAGTAATACCTAAAAGGATAGGACGTCCAGTAGCTGGTTTCTTTCCTTCTAGAATAACACCTTTATTAGCATCAGTAAATTCATTTATTGAAACCATTTTACCTACAAGTAGATTAGTATCACCTGGATCAACAGTTCTAATATGTGAAATCATTCTGCGAGCCATAACTTCAATATGTTTATCAGATATACCAACACCTTGTGATGAATAAATCTTTTGAATTTCTTTTAAAATGTATTCTTGAACTGTTATAGGATCTGTTACAGCAAGCAATTCTTTTGGATTGATATTACCTTCAGTAAGTCTTTCACCTGATGCAACTTCTTCTCCAATAGATACTCTGACTTTTGCCCCATAGTTAGTTAAGTGTTCTTTAGTGTCAACGTCGTTAGCTACTACTATTCTATAGCGACCACCAACGTTTTCAATTTCAGTAACTTTACCTTCTATCTCAGCAATAGTAGATTTACCTTTTGGATTACGAGCTTCAAATAACTCTTGAACTCTTGGAAGCCCTTGAGTAATATCATCTCCACCAGCAACCCCTCCTGTATGGAAGGTTCTCATCGTTAATTGAGTACCTGGTTCTCCAATTGATTGAGCAGCCATAATACCTACAGCTTCACCAATTTCAACTAAGTTACCAGTTGCAAGGTTACGTCCATAACATTTTTGACAAACACCATTGTGAGTTTTACATGTAAGAATACTTCTGATTTCTACTGATTCAGCACCTGCTTTTTCAATTTTTTCGGCAAGACTTTCAGTAATCATAACATCTTTATCAACAATTACTTCTTTCGTTTCTGGGTGAACAACTTTCTTATTAGTGTAACGACCCAAGATACGATCATATAATTTTTCAATTAAATCGATAGTACCTGCTTTTTCGTCAACGAAATCCCTAGTGACAACACCTAAAATTGTTCCACAATCGTTTTCACGAACTATTACATCTTGAACAACATCAACCAAACGCCTTGTTAGGTAGCCAGAGTCAGCTGTTTTAAGGGCTGTATCGGCACTACCTTTACGTGAGCCATGGGTTGATAAGAAGAATTCAGAAACAGATAAACCTTCTTTAAACGATGATTTAACTGGTATTTCAACTTCTCCTCCACCTGGTTTAGCCATTAAGCCACGCATACCTGCTAGTTGAGTCAATTGAGCAATACTACCACGAGCTTTTGAATTCATCATAATAAAAATTGAATTATCAAAATCGTCTTTAGCGTATGTGCTAAGTTCATCTTGAATCTTTTTCTTAGCTGTATTCCATGTTTCTATAATACGACTATATCTTTCTTGTTCAGTAATTAAACCACGCGCATATTGCTTATTAATCTTTTCAACGGTTTTATCACCATCAGCAATTATTTCTTTTTTCTGCTCACTTAATTTAATATCACTAATTGCTATTGTAATACCTGCTTTAGTCGAATATTTAAATCCCAAATCCTTTAATTTATCAAGCATGATAGAAGTTTCTGTTGTTTTATATCTTTTGAATATTTGAGCAATTATATCTTCTAATGCTTTTTTATTAAATGGATTAGGTACCTTTATAGCTTCTAATTTCTCATTTAAATCTGCTAAATTATCAATAAAGTATTTGCTTGGTGTAACATGTTCAATGTTTTCAACAGTTGCTTCATTAATATATGGAAATGAATCCGGTAATATCTCATTGAATTTAATCTTACCTACTGTTGTAACCAAATATTTACCTTTAACTTCTTCAATGAACACTTTATGCTTAAATGAATTAACTGGAACAATTATTCTTGTATGAGGAGTAATTTCCCTTCTTTCATAAGCCATTAAAGCTTCATTTG
>CAZQOT010000005.1:0-30995 GCA_964595115.1 uncultured Muribaculaceae bacterium
TTCTCTACCGTTACTTAAACGAACACGAGCATATTTACGTAATGCAGAGTTTGGTTTCTTAGGTGTCTTAGTTCCAACACGAGTACATACACCACGTTTTTGTGGAGCATTCAAAGCTGTAGGTCTTCTCTTAAGACTATTTAATCCAATTCCTAGAACTGGTGATTTGCTTTTGCGAACCTTCTTACTTCTTCTCTTTTTAACTAATTGATTAATTGTAGGCATTAATTACGTCTCCTTTCTTTACACACATCCTAGTGTTTCATTTTTCTTATAAATATAAGGCTTGCCCATGGCAAAACCTTTTTTCATTAAGCCACTATAATATATCACTTATATTATATGAATGTCAACTGTTTTGATACAAAAAAATGATAAAGTTTTTTGCTATGTACTTTAATGTTTAAATCTTCCAAACTCCTTATGTCATTCTATAACAAGTATCATTTCACTCTTAATATATATAAATAAAATATCAATTATTTATTTTTTTCTTTCTTATAATTATCTTTAATATCTCCATTATAACTAAAATCGGAATGGTAAGCGCAATTATTCTAAGCGTTTCATTAAAAGGAATTGTTCTAGTTTTCAAAACGCTGCTCATAAATGTATTAGACGTCACAAAAAACTGTAACAATAGTGTTATTAAGACCCCTATTACAATTAAAGGATTGTTTTTAAGTGGCACACTAAAAAAAGACTTATATTCACTTCTACAGTTAAACACATGAACATTTTGCATAAATACCATTAATAATAAAATGTCTCCCCTTGCAGTCATTACATCTAGCTTTCTAACGTCAATTAAATAAATCCAAAAAACAAAAACAATTATACCAATCGCTAATCCCGATACCATAGTTTCAGTCAACAATAAACGGTTAAATGCCCTTTCATTGGGATCCCTTGGTTTTTCCCTCATTGTGCTTGTTTCACCTTTTTCAAACGCTAAAGCTGCATCTTGGATACCATCGGTGACTAAATTAAGCCATATTAATTGCACTGCGACAAGGGGCATAGGATATCCAAAAACAATAGATAGAACAAAGAATAGCACCTCTGCAAAGCCAGTGGAAATTAAAAAATATATTACTTTTCTAACGTTATTATAAGCGTTTCGGCCCTCCTCAACTCCAGAAACAATAGAATTAAAATTATCATCAACAACAATTATGTCACTTGTTTCTTTAGCAACGTCTGTCCCGCTCCCCATTGCAACTCCAATATTTGCTGCTTTCAAGGCAGGAGCATCATTAACTCCATCACCTGTAACAGCAACAAATTCACCTTGCCTTTTAAAAGATTCTACGATTGCCAATTTTTGAAGAGGTGCTATTCTGCTAAAAACTAGTTTAGATTTAACAAAGTTATCAAATTCCAATTCGCCCTTTTTGATATACATTTCTATATCGTTACCTGTCGCAATCTCATCATAACTTTTGGCTAATTTTAATTCTTTAGCTATAGCATAAGAAGTTAAAGGATGATCGCCCGTAATCATGACAACTTTTATTCCTGCTTTCTGACATTTTTCTATAGCTTCAATTGCTTCTTTTCTAACAGGATCAATAAACCCAATCAATCCAAACATCGTAAGTTTCGGAACATCATCATCATTATATTGATTTTTGTTTTTAAATAATTCGCCCGGGCCACTTGCAACGGCAATAACACGATAACCTTCGTTTGCTAATTCCTCATTTTGAGCATTAAAGAAATCCGAATCTATTTTCTTTTTTTTACCATTAACCATCATGGTGTCACAAAAAGATAATACCTTTTCAATTGAACCCTTTATCGTACATTGTATTTTCCCATCTTCTTCATAAAAAATAGCGGAATATTTCTTTTCAGACTCATAAGGGATCGCCCCTTTAATTTTAACACTTTTCTTAAATTCCTCTTTTATATCTAATTTGTATGCCAAAGCCAAAAGGGCAATATCAATAGAATCCCCATAGCCTTCCCACTGATCATTAGTTTTTGAAAGATAAGCTTCGTTATTAATAACACCTAGCATAGCTAAATTAGTAATATCTAAAAAATTGTTATCACAATTAACAGCGATAACTTTACCGTTCCCGTTATAACCAGTACCTTCAACTGAATATGTACGGCCATCCGGCAATAATATTTTTTTGGCTGTTTGTTCATTTACTGTTAAAGTTCCAGTTTTATCACTTGCTATTATTGTACAACTACCCAAACTTTCAACCGCATTAAGTTTTTTTACAATAACGTTTCTTTTAGACATACGTCTTGATGCAATCGATAAAGTTAAAGTTAGAGCAAGAGACAAGCCCTCGGGTATAGCTGATACTGACAAAGCAATTACTGCAAAGAAAATATCGCGAGAAGCATAACCCCTGAAATATAGTAAGAGTGTAACGACCAAAGCTACCAGCACCATAAAATACACAATTTGTTTAGTAAATTTTTCCATGCGCAATACTAACGGCGTTTTTGTTTTTTTCACGCCTAATACTTTGTTGGCTATTTTACCCACTTCAGTTTCACCACTAGTTGCTACTACCACCCCAATAGCCCTACCAGTAATAACTGGCGTTCCTGCATATGCCATATTTTCCCTATCTGCCACTACCGTTTGCTCACTAAGTGTTTCGCTTATTTTTACAGTTGTCATTGATTCACCCGTAAGTATTGAATCATCAATAGTTAAATTTTTAGATTCAATTATTCTAATGTCGGCCGATACTTTATCACCTGGTTTTAAAACAACAATATCCCCTATAACAAGTTCCTCTGAATAAATTTGCTTTTCCTTTCCATCTCTAAGAACTTTAGCATTTACATGAAAAAGTTCCCTTAAACTATCAGCTTCCTTACTAGCCTTCCATTCTTGAAAAGTGCCTAATAATACGTCTAATAATATAGCAATTGCTATAAAAAAAGCATCAATAACTTCACCTATAGCAAAAGATAATATAACAGTCACTATTAAGACAAACGTTAACGGATTGATAAATTGTTTAGCAAAAGTTTTTAAAAAACTTTCTTTTTTATGCTTTGGCAACTTATTGAGCCCATATTTCTTTAAACGCTCTTTAGCTTCCTCAGATGTCAAACCTTCCTTAGAAGTATTTAATTCTATTAATATATCATCAACATTTCTACTATGCCATAATTTATTATTCATAAATTCCTCTTTCCTACTATTATAAATAGTACATCTTTTTTTAAACATTTTCAACTATAATAAAAAAGAGTCTATTGTTTTAGACCCTATTAAAGTTTTTTTACATAACATGCAAATTCTTTTAAAGCTGAGGTATGTCCATCTCGTCTATTATTTAACTCTTCATCAGACATTTCAGCTAGTGTATGTGTGTGATTTTGAGGTATGAATATTTTCCACAAATCAGACCAACTTTTAGGATTATAGATGCCCCTTATAGAAGTAGCTAAAGTACCTAAAGTAGTCCCATAAAAGTATTTAATTTGATTCCCGTTATAATAAGCTACACACTCTTTTGTATAACAACTTCTATCATCCACCTCTGCCATAGCTCTTAGCACTCCATTAAGACCCATGTTTTCATTTTCTAACATTCTTCTTTTAGGGAACGCCCCTGGAAATCCCGGTTCCCCAGGAAAATGATTAATATAAAACCCTGCATCAAGGGCTATACATGGTCTATTTAACCTCTCAAATCCCCACATAACTTTTGTTTTAGCGATAAACTCAATATCATTGACATCTGGTTCTAAGCCATCATATTTATAAAATTCTAATTCAACATTTATATCTTCAAAATTTTTCTTAGCAGATTCTACCTTACCAGGACTACTGGTAACAAAAACTATACTTTTCATATTACATCTCCGGTCTGCTGTTATATAGTCTTTTGACTTGCGGTGCATATTCAAATTTGCTTATGTCACGGCCTATATTTTGACCTAACATTTTTAACAGATACATTCCCTTTATAGATAATTCAAGCTCACCCACAATAGCATCTTTTTGATCTGTATCTAAGACTATTACTTCCCTATATAATAGAAAAACATTGCTCAACAGTTTTTCATCTATTTCCTTGTATTCCCCATTAATCAAATATATTAATATATTCTTGCTGTTTTGATAATAAGCAAGAGTAGAACCACCATGAAAATAGTCATACTTTTCATGGACAACAGGAATTCCTATTCCCGCTTCCCTAATAGTACTTTTGAGTATCTCCGCTGCTGTATATGTGTTATCACCAGCCATTATTTCAACACCAGTTAATTCATGCTCATTTATATCAATTTTGGGTGCGCAGCAGTTATTAATAACATTTTCAAATTCCTTATAATTGCAATCTAAATAGTATCTTAATAGAAGGGACATCGGAATAAAGGATGACGCTATTGATATAAAACTGTGCTCCTTTTCTATGGTGTTACCATAATATAGTAATTTGTGATAATCATCCTTTGATTTAGGATTATTTGTTAATACATATGTCTTTAAGCCTTCCAATTTAGCCTTTTCTAAAGCTCTATCTATCCCATAATTTTTATTTCCATACGTTATAGCTAATAAGTGTTTAAACTGATTTAGGTCATGACGATAGAGAACATCTCTAGGGGAAAGTGAAAAGGAAATGATATTATTCTTTGCTGACAATACTTGGCTAGCAAAATGACCTACAGAGGCAGAGCCACCAGAACCAATACAAAGGCACGGCTCATTGATTGATTTAAGTGTATTTTCAAAATCGTCAAATATAACATTATCATTGGAATCCAATATTCTTTCTCGCAAAATATTGAAGTTATAATCTGCCATATGACTTGCTTTATATAAAGCAACATTTAAGAATATCACTTGCTGGCAATATGCATCAGCGTCATATCGATTAGCTGTTTCGTTATCTAACTCTGAACGATATTTATTGATATCACTATAATAAACAAATGATCTCATTGGTGCTTTTGTTTTCCTTACTGGTGATGGCGGAGTTTTAAATTCCCTATTCATTCTAAACGTTTTATGTTCGTAAGCACCTGTGCCATAATATACAGCAAAACTTTCATCAAAATATCCTTTGACTTTACCACCCAATTTATTGATTATCTTATTATATCTCTCAAAACTTTCATCATCGCTTAATTCTTTCTCAGATATAATGTTACGGTTCTTATCAAGTGTAACTTCTCTTCCTGCAAAGAGTCCAATTTGTTCTTCCTCACTTAAACCATTAATATAAAGGCTTGCATCAGTTGCTATAGTCACTATACCTGTTCTATTGTAATAAAACTCTGCCTTCTTAAGAGCATTTTCTAAAGCCGTCTTGCCATCTTCCTTAGGTTCTTCAAAAGAATCTTTTAAATCAGCTAACGTCAAAAGTTCATATCCTAATTTTTTTATTAGTGTCCCCCATTTTTCTATTTTCGTTTTGTTATTAGTTGCTAATAATACTTTCATATGAATCCCTCCTTAAGTCAAATTTATCATATAAAGCGGAAGTATAGCGTCTCTATTTAAATTTGTTTCTAATAATTGATATTTTTTTAACATTGCCAGCTGATATCTCTCCTTCAACGTTATCTTTTTCTTTTAGATAACTACCAACAATAACGGCATCAGCTACCAATAATGTATCATAGCAATTTCCTTCATTCACTCCAGCCCCAGATATAAAGGCAAAGTCATTCCCAATAGATGCTCTCATTTGTTTTAATTTACTGATTGGTGTTTCCTTTCCTGTTCCTTCCCCAGTTGTAACAATAGCATCGCATTCAGCTTTAGCTATCTCTACTTCCTGTTTTAAGTCATTTAAATAATTTGGTTGATATTTGAATCTTACTCCCCCTAATATACAAACATCACTATTTTTTCTAAGTTCACGTATTCTATTAATAAACTTTGCGTATTCATCTTGAGGTAAATGACCAACTATTGAATCTAATTGTATAAATTTAGCTCCATACTGGCTTGCTAACATAAAAGACCACTCATAATTTGGTATCTTCTCTTGATGTAAGTAATAAGATCTTAAAACGTTGAGGCCATAAATAACCTCTGGTCTTTCTTTCTGAAGATAATTTAACGTTGTTATAACATTATCTACTCCATACGATAGATAATCCTCAACTAATACAGCATCAAACCCATTCTCAATTAAGATATCAATTTCCCTTTTGGCTCTTTCCAAAGCACTGTATTCTTCATCTTCTTTCAAATGAATCATTCCGATAAGTGTTTTCTTTTCTGGAAACAAATTATAAAAACTCTTACTCATAAAAACACCTCCTTAAGTTAATTGTAAAACTTAAAGAGGTAATATATAGTCTCATTAAATATATTTTTCATCTAATAATTTATACGATAATATTCTTTCTAATCTAAAATGTCTTATTTCATTCCTTAACTCACAAAAAGCCGATATATACCAAGAGTTATCATAATAAAACATATCACAAGGATGAATAATTCTTTCATTATCAGTACCATCAGCTGATAAAAAGTTAATAAGAACTTTTCTCTTCTCTTTGATAGCTCTATTTAATATGTTGTATTTTTTCTTTTCGTCCTTATTCATTTCCAACTTATTAAGTTCGTTTTTCTTCTTACTACCATGATATATGCCTTTTACTTTGTCAATTAAATTAAGATATTCCTTTTGTAATTTAAACTCATCATTATCATTAATAACCTTATAACTGTATTCTAATAATTGTATATCGTATTTGCTAAATCCTCTTGAAGGGATCCATGCACCGTGATTTAAGACATAACCGCCATAAGGGCCTCTAATAGTTTCGATGTATATACCTGCTTTTTCTAATTCTTCTTTGTAAAATCTTATCATTCTAGGTGTTACTTCAAGTTCCTTTGATAATTCTCCAATACTATATTTACGATTAGTACTGAGTAACTCAACCATTGTAATAATACTTGATAACTTTCCCATATATCCCCCTATAAAAGATAACTTTACTTTCTTCTTTGCTTTATCTTGGTTGTAAGATCAACCACTCTTTGATTATTTTGAGCTGTTGGCATTAAACCCAATACCTCATGTCTAATATTTTGTGGTGTCTTCCCCGTTTCTTCATTTCTCGATATTGAACTAACATAATCCCCATTAATAATATATCTTTCAACCTCTCCAAACTGTAACAATTCAATTATATTCCTAACATAATATTCAAGGACTTTAAAGTCTTCTGGAGAATACTGCTCATCGAAATTACCTTCTTCAAGCATCTCTTCCAATTGACTTAAATTTTCTTCTAAACTCTTTTTATCATGGGAATCTTTAACATATAGAAGTCTAGATAAATTTATATTACCGACAGGTTTATATCTATTATCGACTATCAAAGCTTCTCTTATCATTTGTAAAACAACAAAGTAAGGGTTTCTATAATGTTCTATTTCATAAATTCGGCGAGTACCCTTAACTCCTTTATCATTATACTTATAAATCCAATCATCAGAGTGAATAGAAAAACACACCTTATCTCTCGCCTCTCTAGTTATTTTTACAAAATCATAAAATGATTCCCTTGAAAGATCATCTCGCAGTCTTGATAAAAACTTCAAATATTCTTTGTTTGTAACGATTGTATTTTTTGTGACAATATTATCTTTCGACAACCATAACATACCAAAACCTCACTTCTCTTCTTATTATACTTATAAAGACCAAATATGCAAGAAATTATTAAAAAGAACTAATCCCAAAATTAGTTCTTCATTACTTTTTATTTTGTTTGACTGCTCTAATAAGATTTAATATCTTTTGGTTATTTTCAGCTCTTGTTTTCATATCTGGTGAATATTCATTATCCATTAACACTTTTAATTCGCTCAATCTAATATATTCGTCGGAAATATTTGCGAACGCATAAAAATCAGGAAATATTTTTTCCATCCAAAAAGAATAAGACTGTTTGGTTGAAAACTTTTTAATAATATTACAATAAGCATCAATATCTCTTCTTCCGTCGAAAAAAGAGGCTAAGTTTATTTCTTCGTTTTCTAACTTTTCTAAAAGATTATGAACAATCTTCAACGTTAATCTTTTTTCATAGAGATAATTTTTACTTAATTCTCTTAAATCTCTTGTTTCATAGCCATTTGCTAAAGCAAATGCATTTTGAGTGAATACGTTGCGATTATATAAGTCAACCATTATAATCCCTCCTTTGTAGTTATATATAATAACACATATTAATTAATATTTGCTATACTTTCTTAATAATTATTTGTTCTTTTCCACTAACAATGTGTGGCTCATACTTACTTAAAAAGTCAACGACCTCTTTTTTTATTACATTTAATTTTTGTATCCTATTTAAACAAGCAGGAGCATCAAATATCATTACCATCATCTGTAAAACAAAAAAAACAGTTGGTAATATTAACATTTGCTCCTCAAATAACGTGATGTATAGATATGTGACTAATGGTTGGGGGCATAATCTTATTAAATTGCCTGTTAATCTTTTTCGTTCGGTAGCTATTTGCTGTAATTTATAAGTTAATGAGTCTTCTTTAAAAGAATTATATGCCTTTACTTTCCCTTTCTTTCTCACAGTATACCTTCTTTCATATAAAAGCCTAATATATCATATGAATAATCAATATATCGGATATAATTAAATATAACTTTTTACATCTTCTTTACACGTTTGGCACAACCAAACACCAAAAAAAATGTAAAATAAACTATAATTATTATATAAGGAAAGGGGTCTTGAACATGCTCAAAAAAGCAAGATTTATTTTGGTGCTTATTTCATTATCAGTATGTCTTTGTTTGATGAGCACCACATATTCTAGATATGTAGCGGATGTGGCAAATAACATTGATGTGTTATTTGCTAAGTGGCAAATTCTAGTAAATAATACTGACATAACAAGTGGTTCAGGCTCTGAAATCACTTTTACACCCATTATCGAAGAAAATGAAAACGTAAAATCTAACGTCGTTGCCCCTTCTTCAAAGGGATATTTTGACATAAATATTGATCCTACTAATGTAGATGTATCATTCAGTTATTCTATTACTTTAGGCATTGAGAATGAAAACGTCCCTGATTTAATGATTACAAAATATGCGATTATTCCAGCAAATTACATTGAAGGGGATCCAATTGAATTAATCAACTTAGATGGAAACCCTATAACTAATAATATGATAGTTGATAAAAATAACCCCGAATTTCAATTTGCGTCTTTTGCCATTAGGGTATATTTTGAATGGTACGAAGGGAAAGATGAATTAATGAACGATGATGATGATTCAGCTATTGGTAATTTAGCCGCTACAGCAGGAGAAACATTTACTATGAGTGCTAATATTAAATTTGAACAAATATTTGAATAATGCCATATATTATATACAAGAAAAAAGTAGCATTCTCTCCCGCTACTTTTTTTATTTATAAATCTGATTTATTAACTATAATTACTGGAATTACATTACAAGTCGTTGTTTTGGCTTCGTTATATATCTTTGAAGTGTTTTCATCAATCTGTTTAACTGCAAAGCCATTATTAACGTTGTATTCACTCCCAGTCCAGTAACAATTAGCAGCCGTTGATATATAACCAAATTTTTCGTTACCAAAGCTGTAATAACCATTATAACTAACAGCCTTATTAATTTCATTATTCATTCTACTACCATAATTTAAGTTTCCTATAATCATATCCGATATTCCGTCTCTAATTAAAACGGAATTCATAACATCAGTTGATACTACTCTTAACAAATCGCTAACCAATAATGGTCTAGTATTTACTGTCCAATCAGTTGTTATCGTCCCTAATATTGAATTATATTCACTATAAATACCACTTGATTGAACATTATTAGGATTTGGCAATAAAGTAATTGTTTCATCACCTAAATTATTATTAACATCAATTATATATGTTTCAATGCAAGTAGATTCTATTTCTGTACATAATGAATTATTAACTACATCAAATAAAACAATATCGCCTAAATTATAATTCGGATCACTAATTGTGTCCCCTTCAATATATTGCTCCGCTACGACACTAATTATTATTTGAATAGATGGTCTAATTTGATACTCTGGATTAACATCCTTTAAATTTTCTTCGCTCTTTTGGAATTCATAAGCTCTAGTGCCCCACAAGCTATCTAAAACGTCATCGCCAGAATCCAAAGGCCACGACACAGACACCTCAAATGAACTTTCCCCTCCGTTTGATAATGCATATCCTTTGTCTAAATTAATATTAATATGGAATGGGTATTCATGTGATAATATATCCTCAACATATTCGGTTTTAGTATTTTCACCGTCTACCACATAATCATCTTCAGCACTCCCTAAAATTCTAGCTGAAACAATTGAATATTTAACTGAAGCGTCAGAATCACCTAAATTTTTTATATTTACAACTTCGTTTACTGTATCCATTCCAGGATATATATCTGGAACAGAAATTACAATATCATTTGAAACAGTTTCCCCATCTTTTTTTAATTCAATATACCATGCTTTAACATCAACTTCAGTAGACATATCCACTAAACCACTATAGGCAAACCAAGCAAGTGTTACAGATATAAATGAAACTACTATAAAAACTAAAGACACTAAATTAAGTTTTAAATACATTTTATGTCTGGGTTTCACTTATATCACCTCACATTAATTGCCATTTATTATGTGTTATTTTTAAGATTTTCTCTTCTTTCTTCTTCTTTTCTTACTAGGCTCATAACTATTTCAGATCCTATGATAAACATAATTGGAATAATTATAAATAAATAAAATCCAATATCTGTGCTAACAATTCCATAAATAGTTGAAAGTAGCACTGATTTATAAATAACAACACCATATAATTGATCTTCGTGGACGATAGGATCCTCTATTAAATTAGCTAAGCCTCTAGCACGAAACAGATATTTTCCTTGCGCATCTTTATTAACACCTACAACTTGGTGGGTAATAACCTTACCACTTACGTCTCCTCTTGTTCCTTGATAACTAATTGTATCACCTATTTTGATTTTAGCAGGATCAACTTTTTTAGATAATAGCACATCCCCAACTTTATATTTAGGCTCCATACTGTCTGTAATTACAGTAAACATACGATAATCAAAAAATGATATTTTGTTTCCACTAAAACGTTGCAAACAAACAACAAGGATGAATCCTGCTAATACTACAAAAATCAGCGTTTTAATAATAGTTATAACAATTTTAAATCCTTTTTTCTTCCTTAACTCTCTAAATTTTTTCATAAACCACCTACAACAAATCCTTTGCCCTTTCCAAATATTCTTCCATAGCGTCTTTAAATTTGTTTTTAACATCAGAACTGCCAACTAATCTCTGGCTTTTTCCCTCTTTAATTCCTTGAGCAACCATAGCAAGTATTTCCTCATCTGATATTTTTATGCCATTTTTTAATAGTAGTGCTATAATTTGCTGTATTAATTGATTAATCATTATAACAGCATATTTTGATAATTTTTCCTTCTGCTCCTTCTTAGATGACGATATTGAATCTAAAACAAAATAACCAATTAAGAATGTGTCATCTAAAAGCCCTTTTAAAATATCATCGCCGGTAGTGTCCAAACTATCGGTTGAACCTTCTTCATCATTATTGTAATAATTTTGTAAAAATACCCATAATTTGGTAGCAAATTGAAAATTGGGATTTTTTAATATTACATTAGTCTTTCTGATTGGGGGAATAACAAAGGAAACATGAGCTTTTTCTAATGATGTAATGAATTCACTTCTAACCCAGGCAGATAAATAATATCTAATTTTCTTTACTCTTTCTTTAATAGCCTCTATTGATTTTTGAAAATCACTATTGCTTTGCCCTTTAGGTAATTCTTTTGAACCAATTTTCAATTGAATATCTAATTTATCACAACCATTATTTGTAGTTGCAGCATATTCTAATACCTTGTCACTTTTTGATTCAAAATCTTCTAATAGCTTTTCTTTTTCGGATATAAACCTAGATAGGTTTGTAATTATGGTGTATATGAATCTATTTTCATAAGTATTATAAGTTTCTTCACGCCGCATTATTAATATTTTAGAAGGCTTTATTTCGTTAGTTTTTTCATCAATCTTGTCTATATAATGAGTGTGTTTTGATAAATCCTTAACACTTTCTACTGTGATTTTTTTTGCCTTTTCAATCTTTACCACATCATCTTCGCTAATAAGCGCTAACTTAGGGTTTCTAATAATATTATCGATATAAGGACATGCTGTTTCTATTTCAATAAGCCAATCAACAGCCATCATATCACTAAAAAGTTCAGATTCAAAATGCATTTCTGAAGCTATATTCCTCATAAATTTCTTACTTTTTTCATTAATTGTTTCATCAATATCAATTTTCAAATTTTTTGACATATGTCATCACCATGCCTTATGATATTTTCTTAAGTCTTTCTAAATATTCAATACATTCTTTCATAGCACCATTACCAAACTCTTTATTTAAGTAATTAATAAACGGATCTATTTCATCACGAATTAACGATATATTTAATTGATCAAATTTACGGAATACTTTTTTAGCCATAAAATAATCTATTGCTTCAACTTCTTTACCACCACAAGCAACATAAACTGGAACAAAGGTCTTCATTTGTTTCATAATACGATTACCAAAAGCAACCCTAAAATTTTTAATAACATAATCATCCATTGCTTGAACCTTGCCTAAGCTTTTTTCAGTTACGGGCTTATCTTCAACCGCTTTTTCAAACAATGATTCAAAATAGCTTGAATTGATCTCTACTGCTTCTTGTTCTCTACATTTAAAAGGGTCTATTCTTGAATTGATATCAATTGGCATAGCACGGTCATAAACCTTATCTGAAACCATGAATGTCGAGTCATCGTTATTGATTGTCCCAATATACCACAAATTAGGAGGTATTTTTAATTTACCGTTAACAACTCTTTTTGGATCTTCAGGCCACGGACTAGTAACTAGTTCAATAATCCATTCATCCCTAGAAGGCATTTCTAGAATAGATAACATTTCCGCAAAATAATATTCCACACGTGCAATATTCATTTCATCGAGAATGATTGTATGTATTTCATCATCATAACCCGACCTATATAATTCAGCAAGAACATCTGATTCGTTAAATTTTTTTGTAAATTCATTAAAATAACCTAACAATTCAGTTTTGTCACGCCAAGATGGTTGAACCGATGCAACACAAGAATCATTTTTTACATATTTACCCCAAGCATAAGCAAGTGATGTTTTACCAGTCCCAGATATACCTTGAAGGATTACCAATTTACCACAGGCAAGTCCTCCAAAGAAAGCCCTTAATAATGAAGCATCATAATATAGACGCAAATGACTAGCTGAATAACATCTAAAATTATCCAATATTTCTGCCAAAGTATAATTGTTTTCATATTTTTTAATTTTATATCCTTTATATTCTTGATCTATCTTATTAAGTTTAGGAAATCTAATCTTAGACTCATCAACAAGTTCTTCTCCTTCTTCCCCTGCTTCTTTTCCCTCTTCAGTTTCTTCAATAGTATTCTTTTCATCCGGTTTTAAACCTAACTGAGAAACTTTCATCGCCATTATTTCACTTTTTTCCTTTAGAAGGTTTCTTACTTGTTCATTTAAACCAGCTATTTCATCTAACAAATCTTCTTGATTTAATTTATATTTTCTAAATCGCAACAATCTTCTAATACCAAAGAAAATCAATAAACCTATAAGGCCAACAATAATAACTAAGATTGCAATAGACACTCCTACAAGTAACCACTCTGACCCTTTAAAACTATCTTTATAACTGTTTATTACTTTACTGTAATTTCCATAATTAATTATTTGTGACAAACCATCTATAAACCCCTTAACAATTGAAAATATTCCTTCAAAAAAAATCGAAATAAATTCATAGAAAAATCTTAAAAATGTATTCATTCGTCCTCACCCCCAAAATCTCCAACTTTGTCAACTATATTTTCATAAATAATATTATCTAAAAGATCTTTAGGTATAAACGGAAGTAATCTTTCTATGTTAATAGTTTTTTTATCAACAAAAATGTAATCTGCCACATACATAATACCGCGCCCTTGATTATTAATGACAGGGTCTTTATCAAACACAATTGCAAATTTATAACCTGTTTTTCTAACTTCTTCAATAATCCTTTTATTATTTATTAAATCATCAAAAGTAACTAAAATAATAACATTATCTTTAGCATATTTATTGTCAATTAACTTTAATAATTTTTCGAGTTTCTTTTTCTTAGTATATAAACTATTAGGAACATATAAAATATACTTTTTATTGAAATTAGATAAAAACATATCTTTTATTAATTGAATAGATAACAATGTTAATAAAACCTCCATCTTATCTTCAGCAATAATTCCTTCGTTATATGTTTTATCAATAATATAATCACTATAAACCTTGCTAAATGTTATATTATGCTCAAGTTCTAATCCATACATATTTTTTTTATTAGAAAGTTTATTATAAATTAAATTAAATGTATTTGTTTCTAATTTTTCTAAAAAATATTTTACTGCATCGTTATAATCCCTTTGAATTTTCATTATTCTACTAATAATGCCTTCTATTTTTTCGGCATCCCAATCATTAGCATATTTTCTTACTTCTTTTTTGTAAAACTCGTTTTTAGCTTTCGTATCCGTTATTGAACCGCTAGCTTGCTCAAAATTAGCAATCAATATAAATATAGCTGCATATTTAGCATAAATATCCACAATATCATTATACTCTGCACTATTAATCTGATAATTTTTAAATATATCGCTACCAACTTCTTTAATGGTTTTTTCTATTTTCAAAGTTAATTTTTCATTGCTTTGTTCAATTTTTTTGTCCTCAAAGTAATTATAATATTTAGCATTAATATAAGCATCTAAAAATGTCTTTTTAACCGTTGCCTTTTTAACATATGTTTTATCATCTTTTGTCAAAATATCTATTATCTTATTTAATTCATCTTCTTTAATAAGCATTGCTGTATCTATTACGTTTTTGCTTTTTTTACTCCCTTTTATACTTTTTAATAATTCTAAATTGAGTTGTGTTAATGTCTCACTTTCCTCAACTGTAATTTCATTCTTTTCCGGTTCTGGTTTTAGTTCACTCTTTTTTTCTTTATCGTTTTGATCTGCCACTTTTATTTCGTTTTTTGCAACTTCCAACAAAGTATTGTCTACTTCGTCAGCATCAACTGGAATAATTCTATATAACGATGTTTTATCTAGCTCATCTTCATCCTTATAATACTCCTCTACTTCTGCTTTTGTAGGAGCATTTTTATATTTATCTTCCACTTCATCAGCATCAACTGGAACAACTCTATAAAATGATGTTTTATCTAGTTCATCTTCGTCTTTATAATGATCTTCGTCTTCATTATTAAAAGAATCGTCTTCATCTATATTAACATTATCAATTTTATCATCTTTTGGTATTTCTTCTTTTTTTACTTCAGATAAAGTTTTATTTGCTTTTTTATTTTTATTTTTTATAGAAGCAATTAGCTTTTTTATTTTATTAAATAAGACCATAACTTTTTTGATTAAAACGTCAACAATTTCGTCCTTTTCTGCTTTTTCTTCTTTTACATTCTTATTCTTTTTGAATGTAAAATGAAATATGAATAAGGTAATAATAAGTGCTATTAAAACACTTGGATTAAATAAGGTCTTTCGAAGGATACCAAAACTAGGTAAAATTTTGATTACTTTACCTACAATCTGTTTTTGATCAACCGGTTCATCATCTTTAGCGTTATTTGCATCACCCTGTGTTATATAAGTACCATTATATACTTGTACAATTCTATGAGTGATATATTCTTTTTTAAGCTTATATGTCACTATGTCATTTAATTTAACTTTTGATGTTAGTTTAACAACAATCCAGTCACCAGCATTAATCGTATCGGCCATACTACCAGTTTGAACCTCAAATATAGAATATCCAAAGAAATCAGTATGATCATTACCGAGTATTTTTGTTTGAATTCCTGTATACATTGAAACCAACAAAATAATACCAAATATGACTATCAGCACATTTAATAATATATTTATGATTTTTTCAATGAATGCTCTTTTTTTTGACTTCATATTAACCTTCCTACTCTTTTCTATCATTTGACATTAGCCTATATAAAGTTTATCATATTCGACAATTATTTACAATATTTCATAACCCTTTTTAATGAAAAGAATATTTGCCTAATCACCAATTTTGTGGTATTATTTAAGTGATTTTAAATAGTATTTCATCATAGAAAGAGGTGATTCTTTGGTATCTAAAAAGAAATCAAACAAATTAGCAGTATTTTTTATTATCATAGATGCTCTATTTTGTTTTGGTTTATTCATCTTGTATGGTCCTTGGGGAGGATTTAGAAATTTTTGGATTACCTCTGCTATGACAACTCTAAATCACCACTATCTAGCTCACATTTTCTATAGTGATGGTACTATCAACGAAGTATTATCAAACAATTATGTAGTTGAGATTAACGAAGAACCAGACTTGTCACTAATTAATACAAAGCAAGAAGAATATGCCGGTTATGCCGATAGGTTCGAAAAACAAATTCTAGAAAAAGATGAAGGTAATGATTTATATAAAGTTATTAATGTTCAAGGTAGTGGCTATAGAGGTTATCTAGTAGCTATATATGACCCATCAAAAGTAAAACTTGTCGTAGCGGACAATCCCAATAGAAAAGGAGAATTTATTACGACTCTTTCTGAAAAATACAATGCTAGGGTTGCAATTAATGCCAGTGGATTCTATGATATTATTGAAAGCAGCAATCCTTCTGGTACTGTCATTAAAGATGGCAAGATAATTCATTCTAGTATCCCAAGAGATATTTTGGGTGGTATAATTGGTTTTGACTATAATAATAAATTGGTATTAACTAAAGGTGATGCACAAACAGCCCTTGAAAAATACAATTTAAGAGATGCTGTTGAATTTGGTCCCTTCTTAGTGGTCAATGGTAAACCATCGTTTATACAAGGTAATGGCGGTTGGGGAATAGCCCCAAGAACTGTTATTGGTCAACGTAATGATGGCATAGTATTATTCTTAGTAATTGATGGCCGTAGACCTGGTCATAGCCTTGGAGCAGACATGGTCGAACTGACAAAAATAATGATTAACTACAAAGCTGTTAATGCCGCTAACCTTGATGGTGGTTTATCTACTGCCTTAACAGTTGAAAAGAAATTACATAATAAACCAGCTATCTTAAGTGATAAGGAACGAGCTATACCAAATGCTTGGATTGTTACGGATTAAGAAAAACACAGGACAAAACCTGTGTTATTTTTATCTATCAAAAAAGCACATTATCTGTGCTTTAATTTATTCTTCATTTTTTCCATATTTTATTTCAACAACTAGAGCATATATTTCATAAATAAATATTAAGAAACTTGGAACAAGTATGATAAACAAAAAGCCCCATTTAGATTGAATAACAGCTAAATATGTTCCCACTTTTTCATGAACTTTATCAGCTTTTCCAATTACATAATCCATTCCATAAGTAGAACCATTTTCGTAAGTGATTGCTTGTTCTTCTGTATGGATGTCTCCTACTTTACCTAAATCTATAGTTACAAATCCATCTTTATCTACATGGTAGGCAAAAATTTCCTCACCAAGAGTAATTTGATCAATTTTCTTTTTTTCAACAAGAACTAAATCACCTTTTTTAAAATTATCAGATGATATAGCACCTTTAATGATAACAAGAGTTGTATCTCCAAATTGCGTAACTCCATATTTATTATAGTTTAACAAAAGAACCGTCATAGCAATTGCAAAGACAAAGAAGGCAACAACTAAGATTCCTATAACTACTTTCTTAATGATTTGTAATATCTTCATATTTACCACCTATTCTAATAATAACACAAAAGTACTAACCCAGCAATAATTTTTCATACTTTTACATAATACTATTGTTTTTCTGTAAAGACTAATTAATTTTTGATTAAAAGTGAACATATTTATATCTAAGATTGCTATATCTTATAAACAATCATCATCTTCCATTTCCGTTAATTGAAATTCAGTAGAATTATATATTTCATCAAAACTTTTGCTGTAAAACACATAATTCACACTATCTTTAGTGGCAATTGGAAAAACAATAGCGTTAATATACCCACTTTCATCAACTTCAAAATGATTAAAGGAATTCCCATCTTCATTAATTATTAATTTAGTTGAATCCCATGCTACTCTCACGCACTTTGAATTTTGATAAGAATTAGAAATTATCAATCTATCATAATTCGAATAATTTTTGTAATTCAAAGAAATTTCCCCTTCTTCTGCATTACTTTTATGGAGAGTAAAATTACCCCTTAACGCCTTGCTATAAGGAGCTGTGCTAGTTGCCGTAACATTAACTACAACATCAGTTAATTCATATTGTTGATCAATTAATACAACATCAAAATATAAATCTTTGACTGCAATTTGATTTGTCCAATCATAACCTCCTAATTCACAATTTGTTTTATTTAATAGGCTGGCATCTATCCCATCATCACTATTGTTGACACATACTTGAAAACTAGATAATACGCCATCTTGAGTGTGGGTTGATGTCCCATTAATATGGCATTCAGTATAAGTAGCAGCATCACCTTCTACCATGCAAGTTACTCTATAATCAATATCATAATCAGTTATTACTGATTCATTAAGATTGTTTTTAATATTGAAATGAACACTTCCTCCATCCCATAAAGTATTATAATTATTAATAGTATTTGAGCCTAAATAGTCACTACTAAAATAAAATCCTCTTGACTTTAAGTAATAATCCCAAACAGAAGTAGAAGCATATTTAGCAAAAGTAAAACCAAAGATGCATATAAGGCCACCTATTGCCATCGATATCATTATTAATACATATTTTTTTATCTTCTTCATAACAACACCTACTCTACTGTCTTTTGCCAGCTTTTTATTTCTACATTTATATAATCTACTAAATCTGTATATTCTTCATTATTATATTCGCTTGGGAACGCAACTCTTAATTTATAGTTATCAAGTTTAATAGCTGAATAATCCATCTCTTGAATGGAAGTGTTACATATTAATTCATTATTTTCATTACGAGTATAAGTTTCGTCACAATTTAAAATAAGTTCTTCATCCTCACCGTCAACTTTATAAAGTTCGATAATTAATGGTGCTAAATGATACGTTTTTACTGTCATTTGATATTCAATCGTAACATCACTTAGAGTATCCATATCACTATTGCTTACTGAAAATGCATATTCTTTGTTTTCCCCTGGCTTCAAATCAATCAAAGGTATCTCAAGATAATCTAAATTTTCTGCATTAAACACAAATTTAGCAATGTCTTGATCAAGTGTTCTTAAAGTAGAAGAGGAATGAAAAAACGAATAGGTTATTCCAAATCCAAATAATATTAATAACACCATACCAACAATTATTAAAACCTTATGCTTCATTCCTCATCACTTCCTATTTTACAATAAAGTGCTTTTCGATTGCACCTATTTTCTTTTGATCATCATATAATTCAAACACAAATTTATATCCATTATTTTCAAAAGTATTAGTTATTAAATTTAGTTGGAATGGATTATCCCTAACTGGATTAGTGGTTACATAATATACATACCCCGAGCAATTATTTAATACATCACTAACATGGGTAGCTAAATCAACCAATGTATAATCTTGATTATAAGCTGTTAATTGGTTCTTTTTATATAAAGCAACTCTTATATTAGGTTTTTTTAGTGGCCCTCTTTGTAAAATATCAAATGTTACATTAACTCCAGCTTCACTTTTATTAATAATTCTATTTGTATCATTCATTTCCACATTAAAACTATATTTAATATTTAAAACATTGTCTAGCACACTAATTGGGATACTCAACTCTGCATTATCAAAGTTGTTATGATAACGTCCATCAAACGAAGCATAAGAAGATATTTTAAAATAATATGTTCCTGCGCCTAATTGAATATTATCATCGTAAGTTATTATACTAATTGTTTTGGTAACATCTGCAATCCCATTTTCTAAATTAATACGTACAATATTATCATCTTCAGGATAATACTCATTAGTTCCCATTCTGAAAATAACATTTTTCAAATATTTTTTATCAATTACATTACCATTGATATCAACAAGTCTGATTGCTAAACCCATTTCTTTATCTTCATACGTAGTATCTATTATTCTATGTTCACCTATATATTTGTAACTCACACCACTTGTTATATTAATATTAGTAGTTGAATCACTGTTATACATTATTGGGCCATTATTATAATCAGTTGTTATATATAAATTTGCCCCCGAATTACTACTATCTACCATAGAATAAATATTAAATGTTTCAATTGTGTCATATAAAGTAGGCCTTACATTATTACCATCAGAATCATGTAACTCAATAAATAAACTAACATCATTATGATTAGTACTGATATCTGTATTAGACAAATCTAAAATAATTGTATAATCTTCACTTACCGTGCCATTATCGTAGTAAGTACTTTCGGCAAAAGGTATTGAAGTTGTTCCTGTCCCAACTTCTTTAAATAAAGTAAATGGAATGGTTGCAGTTTTCACACATTCTAAGCCCTTTGAATTACAACTATCATTATAGTTATATATATCTTCAGAGGTTGATATTTGATATTCATAAATTTTTTTCTTAACATTATCTATCAATATTATTTTAGTATTCAAGGGCAACAATAGGTTTGACATTAAGTTATGGGTATGATCAGTTAAGGGCGTAGCTGAAGAATTCAAATAACTGTAATTGAATGTAATAGTTGATTTATTAGTAATATATGGTTTTGCATCAACATAACTAGATTCATTTCTACCAACTCTCAAGAAATTTGTTGTATATCCATTTAAAACAATAAAATCGCTATTAGCATATGTTATAGAATCACAATTATCAATAACTTGTACATAAATAATATAAGTTCCAATTTGACTAACTGTTATTGGTGTAGAATAAGTTGACCAATTACTAGAATCTAAAGCATCTAAAGATTCCCCATTAAATATTTGATCCGTAATATAATACTTAACACTTGCCACACCTGACAGGTTGTCACTTGCATCCACTACTATAGATTTAGGTCTATCAATATATTCATAATTCAAATTTTCTCTTAAATCAGTCCATGCTTTATCGTCAAGACTTATGCTTACAGATGAACCAGAAAAATCTAGCACTAACAAATCAGTATTCAAGTATGTCACATTATCATCATAATCAACAACTTTAGCATAAACAACATAAAAACCTTCCGTTGTTATTCTTACTATATCACTGTATGGATTCCACGTAGATATATTAGATATTTCTGCTGATGTTAATGGAACAGAACTATTATTTATATAATAATACACTTCTTTAAAAGGATTTAACTCATCAACTTCCTCAATACTAAATGTAATGTTAGAATTTAACTTAACGCTCTTTAATTCATAACTTAAATTATTCCAGGTATATACACTTGCATGTATATTGGCAATAGGATTATTAAGATCATCAACAAAAGATATAGGCAATGAATCTTTTTCATAAATCCATATATTTTGACTGTTTGTTTGTAAATCATTAAAATCTATAAATTCATTAAAGTCCAAATTATTGATAACATAATTCTTTGTTTGTAAATTAACTAAAGTTGTGGTGGTAAAACTACCATTGACCGCTCCCTTATAAATTGCCTTTACACCATTAACATAATAGGCATTGCTTACATTGACTGTCGTACTAGTAATTGTTCCGATACTAAAATTAGTTGTTGATGTATTAAACACATTATTGATTGAGACTGTGCCTGTATTATTTTTTAATATCCCAATTAAGCCACCTATATCATTAGCAGTTATATCGCCAGTATTGTAGCTTTTTAAAATATTAATATCATTTTCACTTTTCTCAACAACTCCCACTAATCCTCCGCTGACATACTGACTGTCAATATTTCCAACATTATAAGATTGATTAATATTTAATATATCAGTTGTAACTCCTACTAATCCTCCGCTAACTGAATAACCGTATATAAAGGCTTTATTAATAACATTTTCAATTACCACATTGTTGCTTATTCCAACAATTCCACCCGATACTGCATATTTATAATTAATGTTGTAATTTAAATTAGAAAATGTTAAAGTTACATCTCCTTCAACTGTAGTAGATGTCAAAACAGGAACACTATCTAAAATATCAGTTCCTAAATCAACGCTAAAACTTCCTCCTGATATCGTTATACCATTAATTGTAATAGTTGTTTCTGCCTCAGTGGCACCATTAATAATATAATTACCCGTAATAGAAGTTGAAATAATTTCACTTCCTACAAATGGAATATCATTAATCGTATTGATATAATTAGTTGTCTCACTATTTTCTACATTAATTATTGATGCGGTAGAATTTACACTTGTGTTTTTATCTACTAAAGTACTTTTACCAACAACATATCCATCAAATAAAATGTTACTTAAAGATACATTATTTGATGTAGAAGCAATTCCTCCCGTAACAATACCACCATATACAAAAGCATTCTCTACATATAAGTTATGAACATCACCTTCCAAATTGGTAAACAACGCTAATTGCTCACTGTTTTCATCAGTTATATATACACCATATATTCTAAACGATTTACCATCAAAATGGCCTTTAAATCCATTTAAAGAACTAAATACATTTAAAGTTCCTACCTCAGTTCCATCCCTATCAACATTATCGTAATATTTATTAGTGTATTCATCAACATAATATGTTATATCGTTATAAATATATTGTATACCATCAGTATGATCATAATTAAAAATCCCACTATTTAAAACAATATCATTACTTAAAACAAAATAATTATTATCATAATCATTACCTTGTAATTGTGTTTGGAAATAAGCCAATTCAGATCCATTAGATATAACATACGGATCTAATTCCGTACCCTTACCATCCTTGTAACTACTCGCAATACTGCCATCCCAAACAGAAGTAGCATCAATAATTACTCTATTTTTAAATCTTGCTAAAGAAGGAATGCCAATCGACAACAATAAAATTAAACTCAATATTAATATTAAGCTTATAATTTTTTGAACTTTTGATAATTTGTCAATCAGATTTTTTAGTTTGCCCATAATTATTTCCCTTTTATATATTTAGCATCTACTATCTATATTATATATTATAGCATAATTCGATATATTTCACCACAAATCAGAATACGCAAAAACAAATTTTGTTACATAAAAAAAGAGCTAATGCTCCTATGTGTTAAGTTATTTCATTAAAGTCCTGACCCCACTAATAGAACAGGGCGAAAACTAAGATAATTATACTTTAAACCAGATGAAGAAGTAAAATTAAATGTGCCAGCATATGCTCCATAGTCATTATAGTGACCTCCTCTATTATACCATGGTTTGTCATTTACTGGTATAGCAGAGTAATCCCTGTGCCACGATGATGTTCCTTCCCCAGTTTTACTGGTTTCATAAATAGCATCCCCTTTAAGTGCAATTGTAAAATCATAATTACTGATATTATCATTATTAGGCCCTATAATATATATATTTTTGTATTTTGAATCTGCGTTAATAATATTACTACCCTTTGTTAAATTATCGTGTCCATTATTAATATAAGATGCCGTCGCTTCCCGTGTTCCTCCATTTATATCGTATATACCATAAACATTTCCTGTAGTACTAGCTTGATTGCCATTATCTGTGTCGTAGGTATTAGGGCATCCATCATAGCCAATGCCATTACTACCATTGTTATCATTAACACTCCCTCCAGCACATCCAACAATAAATGTGTTAGAAGGATTAATCCATATTTCGTCTATCTTTCCATATGTTGATTTGGACAAGTAAGCTGCAGCTCCCCATTCAGTATTTTTCATCATATGAGTATCTATTCCTTTACCACTATTTCCCCACCCATAGAAATTATCTGTTTCCATCGCTCTTGTAACTGTAAATATGTTATTTAAAGTTATATTTCTCCATGATGTTACATTAGGAACTGACTTCACTTTCAATGATGGGTTATCCCCGCCACCATAAAGGGCCTCTTGATTATTACTACTTGCTTCAAACTTTGCTACCCATATTCCTGTTAATTCAGTATCACCAAAAGTAAAGGCTGGGTGATTAGTATATCTATCTCCATTTTCTAATGCATTTGACGCCTCTGCCCCTTCTCTTAAATCAATAGGGCCTACTAATCCTTTATTCCAATTATCATCTATCCCTTTAGTGAATTGAACATCAATAATTCCAGCATTTGATTTATGCCAACCGCTAGTCGTATCGCCTTCACTTATAGGTTTTGTTTTATAAACATATCTTGGTATCCATACCCACATTGCTATAACATCATTTACTATATCAACTTTTTTATTAGGTGTAAGATATGCTTCCCTTGATTCATTTGTTACTTGAATAACATTAGCCCATTTCCTTGTTGCTTTAGTATTTCCATATTGATACCAATTAGGGTCATCTTCTGTTGTTGTTACCCAATATTTTTCAGTTCCATTTTCATACCATTTTACTGGAATCATGCCTTCTGCTAAGGCAGGTACATTTGCTCTTTCTTCAGAATCGTTGGAAGTAGTAATTGTATTATCCAATCTGATACTTTTCTTCGTTCCTGATATGGTTATACCATCCCATTTTTCTTTCCCTACCATCGTTATATAAAATTGTCCATTCATTTTTTTAACTGTTAATCTCAAATAATTATTTGCATCTATCCCTAACACTTCTTCTATATTCTTTTCTGTTATGGTAGTTGAATCAAATGTATCATTATTTAACATTTTATATTCTATTGTTTTTAATAACATCTTGGCATCACTTACGGCTGCCCCCCTTCTTGATGATTCTATTACATTGGAGATACCGGGGATAGTGATAGCAAGGATAATAGCTAAAATTACTATTACTGATAACAATTCAACTAACGTAAAACCTTTTCTCATACTTACACCACTCTTTACTACATTAACAAAAAACTTCTTAAGCAGAAGTTTATTTATTCAAATCTCAACCGCACCACTTTAACTTTTATTTAATTCTATATCAAAAGCACTTTTAAAGTCAAACATTTTTCTTGGCATTGAATTAATATTAAAGGCTATATCATCTAAATATATTTGTGGTTTCATCTTTAACGATGATCCTTTTGGTATGTATCTTCTTACTATTGCATTCATTCTTTCGTTTGTCCCTCTTTGAAATGAACAATACGGATCACACTTGTATAATTTGACACCCAGCTTCTTTGCTGTTATTCCTAATGTATTAAATTCTAATCCATTATCTGTTGTTATTGATTTTACTTCTATTTCGTTTTTAATTATAAAATTATATATCAAATTGCTTATATAGTATTCATTCTTATAATCTGCTTTTATTAACCATATTCTTCTTGTTGTTCTATCTACTATTGATATTATTGAATCATACTCGTTTCTTTTTCCAAGTATTGAATCTATTTCCAAATGCCCTATTTCTTCTCTTTTTTCTATATACTTTGGCCTTAATCTTATTGGTAATACTGTTTTATTCTCCAAATTCCATAAAGTATGCCTCATCATCCCGTTTCTTTTACTTCTTCTCTTTTTATAACATAATTGGTCTCTTCTTATATTTATTTTTCCAGTGTTTATCCAGCTATATACTTGTTGAAATGAGACGCATGGGGCATAGGGATATTTTCTTTTAAATATTTCTACACATACTTCTATGGAGTTATTTCTATAATCGTAATGACTATATAGATATTTTAAAAACCTTTCGTATTGTGGTTTTATCTTTTCCTCTCTTTTTTTGTAGTTGTTTGCTTTATATCTTGATATTGTTGAGTGACTTATTTTTAATATTTGTCCTACTTTCCTCATCGACATACCTTGTTTCAGTAAAATATCTATTTCTACTTTCTTTTTTTCTGTTAGTTGTGGATAATTCATTTAAGAGCTCCTTCCTTGCCGGGTATGGGCTCTTTTATTGTATCAAAAAACCGCACCCAGTGGTGCGGTTCAAATTTGAATTTAGGAACTTCTTAAGCAGAAGTTTCTTTATTTGCTGCTCTATTAATTTTTTCAACCTGAGCCATAAACCATATTTTTTCAACCGTTGTCGTACTTTGTTCAACTTCCCTAATCCTTAATATTAATTGAATTTTATCTAACAAAGATTTCAAATTATCAGGATCAAAGTTCTCTTCAATTAAATTGATATTACTAAGTCTATATTTATTAATTATAACTTTAGCTAGATTGCTTTCCTCAAAAACAGGAACACCATCAATTATAATATTTGTTGGATTCATTGCATACAAATCAAATTCATCACTATATGTTTTCATTTCATTATATGTAGTAATATTAAATACCTTCTTAATAGCCATTTTCTTAAAATAATCAAAACTATAATATAAATGTAATAACTCAGATATTGTTAATGAATTATTTAAAATAGATAATACTTTATTTTTAAAATATTCTTGATCAAATTTTTTATATAATTCATATAATTCCTTAGCCTGCTTAACAGCTTCTATTTTTAATTGTTTTAATGCATTATCATTTTTTGATCCAAATATACCGTTTCCGGATATCTTTTTATTAATTTTCTCTAAATTTGTTTCTTTATTAGCTATTTGGGTTTCAACAGCTTTTAAATCCTTGTCTGAATTACCTTTGTTTGATGCTTTATCACCATTTGGAACCAGTTTTTCATATTCCTTTCTAAAACCTTGAAACAATGGAACAAATTTAACATAATTACTAAATTCTTCAACATTAATTTTTAGCTTTTCTAGATTTTCATAGAATTTATCCATAATTGTTTTGTCTTCAACATTTAATTGCTCTATCATTAAACTACTATAAACCGTTATTCTAACTTTACTATCTGCAAAGAAATTATTAACATCAATAGTGCCATCCTTAGCCAATTCAATAATGTCTGATAAATTTTCCTTCTCAGCTACATTTAACTTAGTATAAGCCTCCTTTAATTTTTCATAGCAATCTTCATAATCAATAATTTTATTTTCTAACTTGACCTCTTTTTGAAGATCTTCAATATAATCAATAAATCTCTTCTCATACTTTTTAATTAGTTTCCTAAAATTTAATTCAATATGTTCAATAATTTCAGGATTAATCCAGTATATTTTTTCAAAGATTTCTGACACTTCGTCATAGTCTTTACTTTTTTTATCTCTAACCCCAAAGAAAGCAGTCATATACTCATTAACATAACAAGTATAATCAAAGTCATCACTAGCAAGTTTTATTTTTGCCAATTCGAATTTATCTAAGAACTGATTAATTATTTCGTTCAAAGTATTAAAATTTATATCAGTATAATTACTTATTTGGTAAATCAAATTATCAAATCCCAATTTTTCAAAATGAGTATTTGTTGGATTTAAAACAAACCTAACGCGTTCTAGATTATTGACTTTTTTGCTTAGTTCTTCTAATCCTCTATCATCACATTTTATATTGAAAGATTTACTTTTAGTATCTAAATATTTTTTTACACTAACCTTATATTCATTATATTTACCCATAATAGTTCCAATTGCTTCATTGAATTTTTTAATATCTCTTTTAGTGTTTGTTGGCATAGTAGAAATCAAGGTTTTTTTGGCTTCAATATCTTCTTCAATAAACTTTAAAAAATTGCTCATTTTACTCTTTCACCTCTTCCTCTTCTACTATTTTCTTTTCATCCAACAATTGCAAAAAACCATTTATGTCTTCATAAACAGTAATTAATTCATTAAGGTTTAGAGCCGATAAATCAAAATTAACCTTATTTTCTTCCTTTTTCATAGAATCACCCCTTTACCTTATTCATAACCAGCTAAATCTTTTTCAAGGTCAATATATATTCCAATACCAGCACCCTTTGAATATGTTTCAAGACTATCCATATCTTGACCTTCTATCCAAACATATGCTCTTAATTTCGTAATACCATTAGGTATTTTAAATATAGGATTGTCAAAATTAGTAATAGTTTTTTGTAAGGCAAAATGTTCAGTATCTAAAGGTATCCCTGATCCTTCTTGCCCATTTACATGCTCAAGAATTGTTCCTTCACCAATAACAGCATACGTAGGGGAATATATTCCATCAATCAAAGTAATGCCATGTTCTTCTAATTTTTCAACTGAATCAGCTGAATGAAAAGTACTATTCGGTTCATAAATGACCATTTCACAACTATTATTACATTTCATATTTTGAATAGTATTGATATCTGATTTTGAAGATACACTCCCAATTCTTACAAAGCCAACTCTCATCGAATTCATAAGATTTGCCATAGAGACTCTTACATCTTCTTCTACATCATCTTCAAACACTATTGCTGTCTCACGAGCTAAATAAAGATTATCGCTTTTAGGAGAGCCACTGACGTTTTTTAAAAATATGTCAAACGCAATATAAGAATTAAATGGTGTTGATTCCGCCTCGCTTATTAACTTAGTGTTTAAATATCGTTTATAGTTTCTACTTCTAAGACGCTTGCTCATCTCTCCTAAATAAGTATCAAACTTATCACGATCAGCATTTTTAATTCCATTAGAAGATACAGGCCACAACCCCGCTGTTGCCCATTGATTAGTATGATTTGGATAAGTGGCTTTTAAATCAGTAATTACACTGCTCAAAGATATTTCTACCGAATCAGAAAAATCAATTCCATCGAGCGAAATAAACAAACCCTTGTCAGTAGATACTGATAAATCAAAGAATTTAACTTTAACATTTAGAGATTGAGAAAGCCACGCATAGGTTGAGACTATTAGCAAAATTCCAATCAAAAATATTGTAACTACTAATTGATTAGTATTAATTCTATCAATTGTTTTTTTAATTATTTTTTTTCTAATCTTATTCTCGTGATTAATTATTGCCTTATCTTTAACAGTTGGTTTGTTGTTATTAGTTGTCACAAGGCACCTCCCTCAGAATTATTAAAGAGTAACCAACTTTGATTACTCTTAATTATTCTAATAGTAATTAATTACTAACATAACCACTAGTCAGTATTATCGAATTTTAAATTATAATATTTTCATTACTTATTCAGTAACTGTTATATATCTAACTTTAGTAGCAGTGTTACCAGCTGCATCAGTTACTTGATAAAGTTTACGATATTTTCCTGGTACTGCAGTATTAACTGTTCCTGATATGTTTATACTAGTTGATAAATCTCCATCTTTATTATCCGTTGCAGTTGCCCCCGGTTCATTGTAAGTTCCGCCTTTAGCAATAGTCATATCAACAGGGCCTTCAACAGGAATGCTTTTTAATGTGATAACTGGAGGAGTTAAATCATCTGCATGAGGACCATCACCTTGATTTAAATCTGGTCCATTATAATTAATATCATCTTCAGTATATCTTTCTTTAGTAAATCCAAATTTAACAGCAATCATTTTACCTATTGAAGCAAAATCATAATTATCAACATCTTGTCCTTCAATATAAATGTATACTCTTATTTTTGTAATACTATTTGGTGCTAATGTCATAAACGTTGGACGATCAGTACTTGTTAAAAATTTCATAGTATCAGTAAAATATGGATATGAAACTAAAAGGTCATCATTAGGCGTATAGCTATTATATGCCGGGCCATCGTAAATATCTATATTATCAGCTGATGTTATATCATCACTTATTGCGTAAGTTGGATAAGCAAGTCCATCAATAACCAGTCCACAACTACCACTATAAGAGCCGGATAACGTTACGTTAGCGCCAGTTCTTTTTAAACAAGATGTTTCATACCAATTAATAGCATTCTTTACATGATCTGTATCATTTGGTTCCCATATTTGTGCTGTTCTACAAATCCCTGTTACATTAGTATCGGAAGTACAAGTAATTCCTGTTATAATTGCATCGCCACCAGCTCCACCTGCAACATCTCCACTGACACGCCCAATTTGAGCAAATGCAACTCTAACTGAGTTTTCAATACCTGTATTAGCTACACCGGTCGATGCTACAGAAACATCTGAATCTACTGTTAAATAAATTGCTTCCTCATCTAATTCATTTAACTCTGGAAGATATTGAGGTCCAGAAAAATTACGAACGAATAAATCAAACACTACATAGCCATCTTGCTCAGGATTACCAGATTCATAATTATGAACACGGCTTGCCATAAGTCTATAACCACCAGGTGTTGAAGTTAAACTTGCTTTTTCAAATAATTTCATTCTAGAAGCTGAGATATCCATTTGTCCAATTGATGACATAGGAATTAAGCCTCTACCTGCCCAATTGTTAGTATGTCCTTCATACACTCGATCTGCGAACTCCGCATCGGTTATATTATATGTTGCTTTCGAAATATTCACCGTTGTTCCCCATTTTTTTCCATCCAAAGATAGCCACAAACTATCTGTTGCAGCGATTTCAACATCGAAAGTCGATACATGAACAGTTCTCATTCCAATGAACCATGCATAGGTTGACACCGATAAAATTACTGCTATTAAAGTACAGATGGCAACTAGATTTCTAACTCGTTTTGGATGCTTTCTACTTTGTCCTGGCATAAAATACATCTCTCCTCTATTCATAAACAAATCATAAATTAAAATCCATACAAATTTTATTTTTCATTTGCTTAAGTATCTTTTTGTATGTAATTATTTAATAATTTAACGCGCACATTTAGATACCTTATATTATATACAATCATATTGTAACATAAATCGACAAATTGTCAACATCATTTGAAATTTTTACCAAAAAATAATGTAGGATTACAATAGAAGCGTGACATTGAAGTGGGTGTAATCCTACAGTGTGGG
>CAZQOT010000006.1:0-30083 GCA_964595115.1 uncultured Muribaculaceae bacterium
GAATTATTACCAAAAAAAGAAGTAGGCAATATTAAGAAAGAATACGATAAGTTAAATAAATATCTATCTGGAATTAGAGAGATGAAACAATTACCTAACGCCCTAATTATTGTTGATCCTCGTAAAGAGATTAATGCTATTAGAGAAGCAAGAAAACTAAAAATTCCAGTTTTTGGTATAGTTGATACTAATTGTGATCCAGATGATGTTGATTATGTTATTCCAGCTAATGACGATGCTATTCGTGCTGTTAAATTAGTTTTAGGTGTTTTAAATAATGCTGTTGTTGAAGCTAATGGCGGTGTACTAGTAGATTACATTAGTGAAGAAGACAAAGGTAACAAACACCCAGCCCCTACAAAAGAAGAAATTAAAATTAAAGATAGTGTAAAAGAAGAGGTTCAAGAACCAATTAAAACTATTGAAGAAACAAAAGAAGAAGTCAAAGAAAAAAAAGCCAAAGAAGAACCACAAAAGAAACCTGTAAAGAAAGCAACTAAAAAAGAAACTAAGGAAAGTGTTAAAGAAGATTTAACTAAACTTACAGTTGCTGAGTTAAAAGAAAGAGCTAAGGCTGCAGGTATTGAAGGTTATTCAAAATTAAAAAAAGATGAACTAATAAAAGTTTTACAATAAAGGAGATAATGTTATGATTACAGCTGGTATGGTAAAAGAACTTAGAGAAACTACTGGTGCAGGCATGATGGATTGTAAAAAAGCTTTGGAAGCTACTAATGGCAACATTGAAGAAGCTGTTAATTGGTTAAGAGAAAATGGAGTCCTAAAAGCAGCTAAAAAAGCTAGTCGTATTGCGGCAGAAGGATTAACTCATATCCTTATTGAAGGAGATAGAGCATCTATTGTTGAAGTTAATTCTGAAACTGATTTTGTATCTAAGAATGAAGAATTCATATCATTAGTTTCAACTATCGCCAAAACAATCATAGATAATGATGTGAATACTGTTGAAGAAGCATTAGAACTTAGCGTTAATGGTGAAGCACTAAATAATCTAATTTCATCTAAAACAGCTATCATAGGCGAAAAATTATCGTTTAGGCGTTTCAATAAAATTGTCAAATCATCAAATGAAGTTTTTGGCAGTTATATTCATATGGGTGGAAAAATAGCATCTCTAGTATTATTAGAGGGAGCTAATGCTGACGTGGCAAAAGATGTTGCAATGCATGTAACAGCAATGAAACCACTATATGTCAGACGTGATGAAGTACCAAGTAATGTTTTAGATAAAGAAAAAACTATTATTAAAGAGCAGGCTGTTAACGAAGGCAAACCAGCTGATATAGCTGAGAAGATGGTTGCTGGTCGCATTAATAAATATTATGAGGAAGTCTGCTTAGAAGAACAAAAATTTGTTAAAGATAGCGATAAAACAGTAGCAGCTTTTGTTAAAGAAAATAATGGCACTATTAAATTAATGTATCGCTTTGAGGTAGGCGAAGGAATGGAAAAAAAGGAAGAAGATTTTGCTGAAGAAGTTATGAATCAATTAAACAAATAAGTAAGTAGGTGTTTATGTGAAGAAATTATTATCATTAATAATAGGATGCTTAATTTTAACAGGATGTTCGATAACACCTATTAAAGATTATAGTAATGATGCTTTATTATTTAGTGAGGAATATGCAAATTCTAATATTAGTAAAGATAATCCAATGGTTTATAAAACAGATCTAGAGATTATTGAGATACTAAAATCGGGCACAGGGATTATATATTTTGGATTTCCAGAATGTCCATGGTGCCAATCAGCTGTTTCGGTATTAATTGATGCCGCAAATAAAATGAAGATTGACGAAATATATTATTTTAATCCAAAAGAAATAAGGGAAAATAATACAGATACATATAAAGAAATAATTTCATTACTAAAAGATAATTTGACATTTGATGAGAATGGAAATAAAAGATTATATGTACCAGATGTTTATTTTGTATCTAATGGAAAAATAATTGGACATCATTTCAAAACAGTTGATTCGCAAGTAAATCCAAGGGAAAATCCATTGACTGATGAACAAAAAGAAGAATTAAGTAATATTTATAAAGGACTAATAAAAGAAACATACAATATTGATTGTGATTGTTAAGGATATCTAGTCCTTTTTTCTTTAAGGAATATAGATATAATTTTATTTTTATAGTATAATTATATTAGAAGGGATGTCGAAAACGTATGGATGATATTATATTACAAGCAGAGGAAAAAATGGGAAAAGCCATTGAGGTGATGGATAAAAGATTTGTAAATATTAGAGCCGGAAGGGCTAATCCTGCTATCCTAGATGGAGTTAAAGTATCATATTATGGTATTGATACACCTTTGATTCAGTTAGCAACCATTTCCATTCCAGAGGCAAGAACCTTATCTATAAAACCATTTGATCGTAGTTCTATAAGTAATATAGAAAAAGCTATTTATGAAGCTAATTTAGGGTTAACACCTAATAATAATGGAGAAACTATAACTCTTAACTTTCCTCCATTAACGGAAGAAAGACGCGTCGAATATGTTAAACAAGTAAAAGGAATGGCTGAAGAAGCAAGGATAGCAATTCGTAATATTAGGCAAGATGCCAATAACGCTATTAAACGTTTAGAATTACCAGAAGATGACAAAGGGAGTGGTACTGAGCAAGTACAAGATTTAATTAATGAATATAATAAAAAAATAGATGATAAATTAAAAATAAAAGAACAAGAATTGATGAGTATATAAATACTTGACAAAACATATAATAATATATATAATTACGCATATAACTGTGAAGAGGAAGAGTATTATTAGTACCATTTAAAGCGAGTTAGGTATGGTGGGAGCTAACAAATAAAGACTAATAAGAAAAACGCCTTGGAGTTGCTTACCGAACGTTATAGTAGGCTAAGCCGGAAGTAATCCGTTATCACATTACTAGATTTAATAGAATCGATTGAGATGGTCATTAATTATTTATATAAATGGCAATTTGGGTGGCACCGCGGAGCAACAGTTTCGTCCCTTTAGAGGATGAGACTGTTGTTTTTTTGTATATTAGGAGTGTCAATTACTAAGAAGAAAATAAAAAAGCAATGATTCCCTTGTGACTCATATGTAAGAAAGGAAGATAATAAATGGAAAAAAAATATGAAAACAAATTAGATTTGATTGATACAGAAATTGCAATAAAAAAATTAAAAGATTATTTTGAAAAAGAGTTAGCTAATGCACTTGATTTACTTAGGGTGTCAGCTCCTTTATTTGTAGCACCAGAAACAGGATTAAATGATAATTTAAATGAAATAGAAAGACCGGTTTCATTCGATACCATAGATCATCAACAGCTTCAAATAGTTCACTCTTTAGCAAAATGGAAAAGAATGGCTTTATATCGATATGGAATAAAAGGTTTATATACAGATATGAATGCCATTAGAAGAGATGAAATAGTTGATAACATTCACTCATACTATGTAGATCAATGGGATTGGGAAAAGGTTATAACTAAAGAAGAACGTACTGTGGATAAGCTAAAAGAGATTGTAAAATTAATTTATGAAGTTCTTAAAAAGACAGAAAAGTACATTACAAAGGAATATCCAATATTAAAAAAGAAATTACCTAATGAAATAGTTTTTATTACATCTCAGCAATTAGAAGACCAATATCCAAATTTAGAACCAAAAGAAAGAGAATATCATGTGTGTAAGGAATATGGAGCTGTTTGTTTGACTCAAATAGGGAAAACTTTAAAATCAGGTAAAAAACATGATGGCAGAGCAGCTGATTATGATGATTGGGAATTAAATTGTGATATTTTAGTTTATAATGAAGTGATTGATATTGGATACGAGTTATCATCTATGGGGATAAGAGTTGATGCCAAAACTTTAAGAAAACAATTAAAAGAGGCCAAACAAGAATATAAATTAGAATTGGAATTTCACAAAGCTATAATTGAGGGTGAATTACCTTATACTATTGGTGGTGGAATTGGACAATCAAGGTTGTGTATGTTTTTTTTAGAGAAGGTTCATATTGGGGAGGTACAACAATCGGTATGGCCCAAAGAAATGATTAATAAATGTAAAGAAAAAGGAATAAATTTATTATAATTTAGGATTAAGATGCTATAATAAAGATAATATATGGAGTGATAATATGAAAGTGGATGTTAAAGATTTATATGAACAAGATTTTATAGGAAAAGAAATAATATTAGAAGGATGGATTAGAAATCATCGTAAGCAAAAAGAATTTGGCTTTGTTGATTTTTATGATGGAACATGTTTAAAATCGGTTCAAATTGTTTATGAAGCCGACATTCATAATTTTGATGATATTCAAAAATATAGAGTGGGTAGTGCTGTTAGAGTAACAGGGATAGTAATTGAATCGCCTGGTTCTGGTCAAACCTTCGAAGTGAGCGCTAAAAAAATAACCTTAGAAGGTGATTCGCCTGAAGATTATCCTATTCAGCCTAAAAGACATACAAGAGAATTTTTAAGGGAAGTAGCTTATTTACGTCCAAGAACAAATTTGTTTCAAGCAGTCTTTAGGGTACGTAGTATAGCTGCTATGGCAATCCATAAATATTTTCAAGATAGAGGTTATGTTTACCTCCATGCTCCAATAATTACTGGTAGTGATTGTGAAGGAGCAGGTGAAATGTTTAGAGTTACAACTCTAGATTTAAATAAAATGCCTAAAAAAGAAGATGGAACAATTGATTTTAAAAAAGACTTTTTTGGAAAAGAAACAGCTTTGACTGTATCTGGCCAATTACAAGGTGAAGCGTTTGCCTTAGCGTTTAAGCGTATCTATACCTTTGGACCAACCTTTAGGGCTGAAAATTCAAATACTAAAACACATGCTTCAGAATTTTGGATGATAGAACCTGAAATAGCATTCACCGACCTAAACGGCATTATGGAAGTTGAAGAAGAATTTTTAAAATATATTATTAAATATGTATTGGATAATGCTAGGGATGAAATGGAACTATTTGACAAGTTTGTAGAACCAGGTATTGTAAAAAAATTAAATGATGTTTTAACATCTAGAGCAGCTAAAGTAACCCATAGGGAAGCTATTGATATTTTATTAAAGGCTGATAGAAAATGGGAAGTAATGCCTAAGCATGGTGAAGACATTGCGAAGGAACATGAAAAATATTTAACTGAAGAATATTTTAAATCACCAGTTTTCTTAACTGATTGGCCTCAAGATATTAAGGCTTTTTACATGAGAAGAAACGGTGATGGAACAGTAGCAGCTGTTGACTTACTTGTTCCTGGTGCTGGAGAATTAATGGGTGGCTCAGAGCGCGAGGAAAGATTAGAAGTGTTACTTGATGTAATGAAGGCAAAAGATATTTCACCTCAAGAAATGGAATGGTATGTAAATTTGAGAAAATATGGAGGAGTCAAGCATTCAGGTTTTGGAATGGGCTTCGAGCGTTTATTAATTTATTTAACAGGAGTTGAAAATATAAGAGATGTAATTTCGTTTCCAAGAACACCAAATAATTGTGAATTTTAACGCATAAATTTCATATTATTGCCAAATATATAATTGAAGGAGGCAATATATGAAACAAAAACTCTGGATTCTTTTGTGTATAGCAGTATTGTTAGTAGGATGTACCGCTAGTTCAAAAGTAGCATCTCCAACCAAGGCTGTTGAAAATTTATTTAATAAATATCAAATGCTTGATGAGGATGTGCTTAATCAACTTGATAATGTTATTGCAAGACAAAATCTAACTGAACAGCAAAAAAAAGATTATAATGAATTAATACGTAAACAATATCAAAATTTATCTTTTAAAGTTAAAGATGAAACAGCAGATGGTGAAACAGCTGTTGTAACAATTGAAATAGAAGTATATGATTATGCGAGGGCAAGTGAAGAAACAGAAACTTACGCAGCTGAACATGAAGATGAATTTTTAGGTGAAGATAAGAATTTATCTGATAGTTTGTATGAAAATTATAAAATTAGCAAGATGAAAGAAATAAAGGAAAGAACCAAATATATTCTTGATATAGGGGTAACAAAAAAAGATGGTGAATGGAAAGTTAATAATTTAAGCGATATGGAAAGGCAAAAAATACACGGTTTATATGATTTATAAAAAGGACTAAAATGTCCTTTTTGTTATTAGTGTAAAAAAGTGGAAGATACAAGTGTCTTGAAAAAGTGTTAACACTAATAGAAACACATATTCAATAATTATATTTTAGATATTACTCCTATTTCATATTATAAGTGATGATATTTTTATTGATGGTATTAATTGTTGCTCTTTTATAGATGCGTGGAAAGAAATTACAATATTTTAAAGGACTAACCAGTCCTTTTTTTTCATATCATTTATTAGGTGATATTTATGTATAAGATAGTTGTCTTTTTTTTATGTATGATGTTGTTTATATTACCAGTCAATGCTTTTACAACAAGCGGAGATGGAGTAATATTGATGGATCAAGACTCGGGTAGAATCTTGTATGAAAAAAATATAAATAAAACAAAATTAATAGCTAGCACTACCAAGATCATGACAGCTCTTCTAGCTATTGAATCTAATCAATTAGATGATATGGTCACAATTGATGAAAGTATTTTAAAAGCGTATGGTTCTTGTATATATATTGAATTATGGGAAGAGATTAGTTTAAGGAATCTAGTATATGGTTTAATGCTTAGAAGCGGTAATGACGCCGCTTTAGCAATTGCTAATTATTTGGGTGGATTAGAGCATTTTGTAAAAAGAATGAATGAAAAAGCTAAAGAGATTGGAATGAACAATACAATTTTTCTCAATCCCCATGGTTTAGATGAAAAGTATGGAAGTAATACATCAACAGCTTATGATATGGCCCTTCTTACAAAATATGCTAACAAATATGAAGAATATCGCAAGATAGTAGGAACTGAAAAAAAGATTGTAAAAACCAATTATAAAACTTATTCTTGGACCAACAAAAACAAGCTATTAACATCTTACAAATATACAACTGGAGGTAAAACAGGGTATACAGAAAAATCAAAAAGAACATTAGTAACTACTGCATCAAAGGATAATTTAAATTTAATTGTTGTTACATTAGATGATAGCAATGATTGGGATACTCACAAAACACTATATGAATATGGTTTTAATAATTATCATAGTTATCGAATTCTAAATAAAAAAACATTTAGGGTAGACAGTGACTTTTATCAAGATAAACTATATATAAAAAATGATTATCGGTATCCTTTAATGGAGAGCGAGACCAAAAATATATCTATTAAAATAAAACTACAAAAAAGATTTAGATATAAGGATAAGATGGAAGTAGGGATGGCTGCCATCTATTATAAAAATAACCTTGTCCATGAAGAAAAAATATATATAAGTGCTCCAAAGACTACTAAAAGGTCATTTTGGAAACGATTGGTGGAGTGGTTTACTAAATGATCAATATATTATGGTTTTTATTCATTACTATAGGTATTGGTTATGGTCTTTTAACTGGAAAATTTGATGTTATTAATATAGAAATATTAAATAGTTCTAAAACAGCTTTCAACATGGTTATATCGTTATTACCTATTCTTGCTTTATGGGTCGGAATTATGAGGATCGCTAAAGATTCCGGATTATTAGATAAACTAGCCTCCCTTTTTTCGCCTATTCTTTCTTTATTATTTCCTGAAATTCCCAAAAAACATGAATCGCTAGGTTTTATTTCTTCTAATATCATTATTAATCTTTTTGGGCTTGGTAATGCTGCTACCCCTTTTGGATTGAAAGCTATGGAATCAATGCAAAAATTAAACGATAAAAAAGATACAGCTAGTCGAAGTATGATAACTTTTCTTGTTTTAAACACAGCAGGCTTTTCTATCATTCCAACAACTGTTATAGCCCTTAGGATGCTACATAATAGCAAAGATCCAATGGAAATTGTAGGGGCTGTTATATTAGTAACTTTAATTTCAGGTATCTTAGGATTAGTAATAGATCGTATTTTTGGTAGGCGAGGTGATAGAAAATGACACTATCTAGATTAGTAATGCCTATCTTAGTTATTATCATTGTAATTTATGCTTTTGTTAAGAAGATAAATATATACGAGAGTTTTGTTAAAGGAGCTAAAGAGGGAGTGGAAATGACTTTTAAGTTATTTCCATATATATTAGCAATGATATTTGGAATAAATCTCTTAATTAAAAGTAACGCTATAGGAGATTTTTTAAAGTTATTTGAGCCTTTCTTTTCACTCTTACGAGTACCATTAGAAATAATACCAATGTCTATTATAAGACCTATTTCTGGTAATGCCACTTTAGCTTTAATGAATGATATATTCACTGATCATGGACCGGATTCTTTTTTGGGAAGGTTAGCATCTGTCATACAAGGAAGTACTGATACAACAATTTATATAATAACCCTTTATTTTGGAACAGTAGGAGTTAAAAAGATAAAATATGCCATGTGGGTAGGTTTAATAGCAGATTTAATTGGAATAGTAGCAAGTATTATAGTTGTGTCAATGCTCTTCGGTAGTAATTGACAGTAACATTTAATAATGTTATCTTTAAGTAAAGAAGGTGAGTTGTGAAAATAGATATTTTTGATAAAACAAGAGAGCCATCATTAGAAGATATGACTAACTATATAGAAGGAAAGGCTAAAGAAAGATGGCGAAATATTTTAGAATTTATTACGAACAATTATAATTCCAAACCTAATATTATGTATAGCAAATGCTCTGCTAAACCAGGATGGAATGTTAAATACAAAAAGAATGGTAAAGCATTATGCACTTTATATCCCGATAAAGACTATTTTACAGCACTAATTGTACTTAATAATGATGATATGGAGTGGCTAAAAGGAATGAGAAATGATTATACTACTTATTTTCTAAATCTTTTTGATAATTGTGGGCTATTTAATGGAACTAAATGGTTAATGATTGAAGTTAGAAATGATAAAATTTTGGAGGATATAAAAAATATAATTGATTTGAAACTAAGTAAGTAGGAGTATTATGTATAAAATTCAAACGGTAGTTACTTGCGGTATCAATTGTAGTATCTATACAGCATATTTAAAAAAGAACAAAAGCGTCTGAGAAAGAAATAAGATTCAACCAAGATATGGTTTAAAAAGGAAGCTTATGATTGGGCGTAATTTTAAAGTAAATAACATAAAGAAAATTAAAATATAAGAACTAATTGTTTAGTTTTTTTTATATGTTGAAGCCACTTAATTATAAATAATTATTATAGGTTAATACTAGTAATAATTGGTAGGAGAAAACATATGACAAAAAAAGCCTTCACATTATTAGAATTATTAGTTGTAATTATTGTATTAGCTATTATTTTAATAATTACTATTCCGGCTATTAACAATATTATATCCGTTGCCTATCTCAATGCTTTTGTAGCTGATGAGAAAATGATGATAAATGCTACAAAAATTTTTTTAGGAACTAATGAAGAATTACTACCTTCTAATATCGGAGATACAATAGAAATAAAATTAAGTACATTACAGTCAGATAATTTGCTTGGTATTATTACAAATCATTGGAACAATGAAGATACTTGTGATGGATATATACTAATTACTAAGATAGGTGTTATCGAGTTTGACTATACACCATATTTAAAATGTGAAAATAATTATAAAGCAGATAGCTATATTACTGATGGTTTAGTAGCATATTGGAAACTCGATGGAAATGCCTATGATTATACACCAAATAACAATCAAGGGATAATTTACAACGTAGCTACAACTATTAATAGATTTGGTGTCCCAAACAAAGCTTTAGATTTCAATGGACCCAGTAATTTTATTGATACTGACTATGACTATAATTTAGATCATAATAAAGGGACAACATTTTCGCTATGGGTTAAGTTTAAAATCAACAATACTAGTGGTAAAATAAAAAATATATTTGGTAAAAATAATAAAGAATATATACTTAGTCAAATTGATAATAAAATTAAGTTTACTGTTTGGAATGATAAAGGTGATTATGCAATTCAATTAATGTCAAATGCAAATATAGAAATAGACAAATGGTATAACATTATTGTTGTCTACGATAATATAGAAAAAAAAGTATATCTATACATAAATGGAATAATTGATAATATGACAGCGGTTTTTGTAAATTCTTTTGAAAACAAATCGGGATCGCTTAAAATAGGGAGAGGTTTTCCCGACACTGGTTCAGCGTCTTCGACTTTCTTTTTAGGTGCGATTGACAATATTTATATTTATGATAGAGCACTATCATCATTTGAAATAAAATTAAACTATGATGTTGCCAGATTAATGAAATGGTAATAAATTTAAAAGTTATAATATGTATGATATAATATAATAAATCTTATAAGCAAAGAGGAGTAATTATGGAAAGGTTACAAAAAGTTATAGCTCATTCAGGATATACATCAAGACGTAAAGCAGAAGAACTTATCTTAAAAGGCAAAGTTATGGTTAATGGTGAAATTATAAAAGAATTAGGAACAAAAGTATCATCTAATGATGATATTGTAATTGAAGGTATTAAATTAGAAATTGAAGATAAAGAATACTATTTATTTAATAAACCAAGGGGAGTTATAACAACAACAAGTGATGATAAGAAGCGAAAGACTGTTATGGATTATTTTGATACTAATAAACGCCTTTATCCAGTAGGAAGATTGGATTATGATACAACAGGTGCTTTAATAATTACAAATGATGGAGATTTTGCTAATCTTATGATGCATCCATCTCATCGTATCGATAAAGTATATATTGCAAAATTAGAAGGTATTATAGATGGATATGCTATTAATAAAATAAAAGAAGGTATAAAAATTGATGGTAACATTATATATCCATCAAGGGTAAAATTAAAGAAGAAAGATTTAAAGACTAAAACATCTTTAGTTGAAATAACAGTACACGATGGCAGGAATCATGAGATAAAGAAAATGTTTGAAAGTGTTGGTTATCCAGTTTCAAAATTAAAAAGGGAATCATTTGGTATTCTCAATGTTAAAAATTTAAAATCAGGCGAATATAGAAGAATTACGCCACAAGAAATAAAAGAATTAAAAGGTTTAGCTAATAAAAACAACTAAATCTTTTTTCTTGCAATTAAATAAACAAAGAGTTATAATAATTGAATCTTTTTGCTGAAAAGAGGTAATAAAAATGAGTGATATATTTCAATCTTATACAGATACATTAAATGAGGTATATGGGGATAAACAGTATAATAAACCAACATTAGAAGATGATCGTGATTTATTTATAAGATTAGCAAATGGAGATTGTTATGCTAAAGAAGAAATCACTATTATGCATTATAGATTGGTTGGGTCAATTGCAAGAAAATATGTTAATAAAAAATTGGGTCTTGAATTTGATGATTTATTACAGATTGGTATGTTAGGCCTTACTAAAGCCATTAATAAATATGACATGTCTTATGATTGCAAATTTGCAACTTTTGCAACTTTATTGATAAAACAAACTATTTTACGTGCAATACCTAGCATGACCAGGGCAATTAATTCCCCAAAAGATAAATATCGTGAAACGAGTGCTTTGTTATCGAAAATTAACGAATTAGAACTAATACACGGCAAAAAATTAACGCCTGAAGAAATGGCAGATGAACTTGGCGTTAGCGTTGATAAATATCAAGAGTTATTAAGCTACCAAAATGTTGCTTTAAGTTATAATGAAATTATTGATGGTGAAAGCGAGTTTTTAGATACTTTTTCAGATGAATACTATGATGTAGAAGAATTAGCATTGCAAAAAATTATGAATTTGGAATCAATTAAAAAGATAATGGGTTTTCTTGATAATGATCCAAGAAACAGGCATATTTTATTTAGTAGATTTGGTATAGGCGGTTATGAGGAAAAGAAACTTACCCAATTAGCTGCTGAGCTTGGTATTACCTCTGAGGGAGTTAGGCAAAATATAGAGCATACAATAAATAAGCTTAAAAAATTGTTAAACGAAGAGGATACTGTAATTCGAAAAAAAGAAAAAAATAATAAAAAAAGTCGTTTTTAAACGGCTTTTTCTCCTTTATCTATTTCAACAATAGCTTCAGTGGGACAACCTTCAATGGCGTCCTTCACCTTAGGCTCGTCACCTGATTCAACTTTATCAACAATTGCTTCTGCAAATCCTTCATTATTAAAATCAAATACTTCTGGACATATGCTGACACAGGCACCACATGATATGCATTTGTCTTGCTCTACTTTAACTTTCATTTTTTCCTCCTTAAGTTACTAATAATATTATAAACTTAAAGATGATAAAAAGCAATATAAGTAATTCCCAAAATGTAATTAATATGGTATTATTTAATTATGATGGAGAGTGATGTCGTTGAAATCAAGAATGGAACGCTATGTAAGAGAACATGATGAAGTAAAAAGAACAAAAAAGAATCAAGATTTATATGAGGATATATATAATAACGCCCCATCATCAACGGTGAGTGTTTTAGATAATGAAAGTGAAATAGATATTTCCAAAATAAAAGAACTTATTGATAGCAGAGAAGGTTATAATCGTGTTAAGAAATATCAAGAAATAATTCAAACTAAGTCTATAGAGGAAGAATCAGAAGAATATGATATATATGAGGATATTGACAACAAAATATATGACATTAATAAAATATTAGAAGATGCTAAAGCAAAAAGAGAAATATCTGAACGAGAAAAATACCGTGGTCTTAGAAATACTCAATATAATATTTTAAGCAAACTAGAATTAAATGAAGAACCAGAAAAAGAAGAAATGGCAACTGATTTCTTTACCCAAGATAAAACAATAGAAAAATTAATGAAGGAACAAGAAGATCATAATAGCGATGATGAAGAAGATGATACAACTTCTAAAGACTTGTTTGATGATTTAAAAAGCATCGGTGATACAGTTTTGACTGAAGCTGTGGATCCTGATAAAGTAGAAAAAACACCAAAGCACGAGGAAGAAGAAAGCACATTTTATACTAATCGTATTGCTTTTGCTAATGAAGATTTTGAAGGTTTAAATAATTTACAAACGACCATTAAAAAGAATAATAAATTAATAAAAGTACTAATAACGATTGTAACGTTTATTGTAGTCGCTATTATTGTGTTTGTGACCTTCACTTTATTATAGTGCTATTTTTTAATAGCATTCTTTCATATACATTACTAAGGTGATATATATGAAAAAAATAAAACTTAGAAAAAAGAGGAAATTCGACAAATTAAACACTATAATTATTGTTATAATTTTGTTGTTACTGTCGATTATAATGCTATTAGGCTATATTAACAGCAAATTATCGCCACTTTTATTTGATTTTGCCGAATTACAAACCGAAAAACTTGCTAATCTTATAATAAATAGAGCGGTTAACAAACAGGTTGCTAATGGTATCGACATTAATAAATTGTTTTCAACTATTCAAAATAATAATGGGGAAATTCAAACGATTGATTTTAATCCAACAATTGTTAATAAAGTATTAAATATTACAACTAATGCTGTATACATAGGATTAAAATCAGTCGAACAAGGAAATATTGATTTAATTGAAATGCCTGATGATATAATAGTTGAATATGATAAGAATAAATTAAAAAAAGGTATTATTTTTGAAATACCTCTAGGAGCTGTAAGTGGCAATGCTTTTTTATCGAATCTAGGGCCACGCATTCCTGTTAAACTTAATTTAGTAGGCAGTGTAACAAGCAATATCAATACGAGAATAAATCAATATGGAATTAATAATGCTTTAGTTGAGGTTTTTGTTAGAATAGAGGTAACTGAAAAGATTAATTTACCTTTATCAACAAAAAATATGACTGTAATATCAGATATACCCATAGCTATGAAAATAATTCAAGGCAAGATACCAGAATATTACAATAACAATGGGTTAAACCAAAATTCACCTATTTTTACGTTACCTATTCAGTAAAGGAAGTGATTAAAATGAAGAAATTAAAATCAAAGAAACAAAGACGTAGGTTTATATTCAAATCAACCATTTTAATAATACTCATTTTAATAATATATCAATGTATCAAAATGATTAGTGGTGGTCAAGTTGATTTTAAAACAGAAACTTATATATCGGGAAGTGATAAACCAATTGCTCTTTTAGATAAAGAACTAAAAAAGGTAGACGACGTTTACAGGGGTACTAAAGTTTATGTTTATAAGGAAAGTATCAGTGCTAATGATAGTACTTATAAAAAAATAAAATATAAAAATAAAATTTATTACGTTGATACTGATAATTTGACTACTAACAAAAAAAATATTATCACCGAGGATAAGATATATATTAGGACGCCAGCTATTTTATATAAAACAATTGATAGCGGTGAAATAGCTTCGCAAGCGAACAAAGGTGATGAATTACAAGTTATTGACTATGACATTGTAAATGATGAGGGTAAGGTTAATGTATATAAAGTGTCGATTAACAATCAAGAGGTATATGTATATCAAAAGTATACTACTTTGAATCAGGAAGAGGCTTTAAAACAATATGAGCCAGAAAAATACTATGATATTCATAACAAAAGGGGAAATCTTTTTGGAGGTGGACATGCTGGTAATTTAGATTATTATCCGATGGACAAGCCTAAGTTTAAAGATAATGTAATGCCCGATGAGGTTTATGCTTTATATCTTAATAACGGTAGTAATATCATTAAAATCGTAGATGCTTATATTGAATATGCAAAAACGACTAAAATAAATGCTTTTGTGGTTGACATTAAAGATGATCGTGCATCTGGTTATAAATCAAAAGTTTTTGAGAAGTATTCTCCAACTAACTTTAGTAAAGCTATTAATAGTTTTGATGATTACAAAACAGCTATTAAAAAAATTAAAGATGCAGGCTTTTATGTTATTGGAAGAATTACCGTATTTAAAGATAAATATTATATTCAAGATCATCCTGAGGATGCTATCATTGATACTAGAACTAACGAGCCATATTTACATTCTGAAACTTATTGGCCAAGTCCTTATAGAAGATCAGTGTGGGAATTTAATGTCAATCTAGCTAAAGAGGCAGTCAAAGAAATGGGCTTTAATGAAATTCAATTTGACTATGTTAGATTTCCCGATAGAGTAAAAAAAGAAATCGAATCATTCATGGATTTTAAAAATGAATATAATGAGGAAAAGGCACAAACTATTCAAAGATTTTTGATATATGCAACAGATGAATTACATAAATTAAACGCTTATGTAAGCGCTGATGTTTTTGGCGAATCAGCGTATACTTATGTTACAGCCTATGGTCAATATTGGGCAGCCATTTCAAATGTAGTGGATGTAATAAGTGGGATGCCATACCCAGATCATTTTAGTAAATATGAATTTGATTTTAAAGTTCCTGTTTGGACAGTACCTTATGATTTGCTTTATAAATGGGGTTCTTATGTTGCAAAGAGGCAACAAGAAACGCCTAGTCCAGCAGTTGTAAGGACCTGGGTTCAAGTAACGGATGTCCCAAGTTATAAACATCCTGGAGGATATCCATATGGCTTTAATGAAATTGATGCTCAAATTAGAGGAATATACGATGCAGGATTAAAAGGTGGATATATGACTTGGTCATCATCGTCTAACTTAGAAAGATATGAAAGTCAAAAAGAAGTTTATGTTAAGGAGTATGACTAATGGAGAAGATAGTTACAGTTGAAGATAGAGAATATACAATAATTGAAAATTATAGAGATGGTTATGATGAAGATGAATTTAAATTAAAATTAACTGATTACTTTTATGATTACGATTATGTAGTAGGAGATTGGGCATATGGAAAGCTCAGATTAAAAGGTTTTTATGATGCTAAAAATAAAAAAGCAAAAGAAATAAATAACTATTCAAAAGTGCAAGATTATATAAAAAATAATTGTGCTTATGGGTGCAAGCATTTTATTGCAAAAAGGGTGTACAAAAACTAATGTTATATGATATAATTAAATCAAGATAAAAAGAGAATATAAAAGAGGTGAAACGGGTGAACGATATGAATGAAGAACAAAGAATAGTTGTTATAGACAAAGACGGCAAAGAAAGAGAAGCTGAAGTTTTGTCAGTTTTTACAATTGAAGAATATGATAAAGATTATATTTTATACACGTTCAATGAAAAAGATGAAAATGATATGGTAAAAATATATGCATCAACTTTAGTAAAAAAAGAAGATATGTATTCGTTTGAAGCAATTGCAACACCTGAAGAGTGGACTACTATTAAAGATATTATGAGAGAAATGGCTCAGCTGGGTGCTGAAGAAGATAGCGAATAGGGAGGTTATTATTATGGCTAATAGTTCTTATAAATTAAAAAAAGTTCAAATACCTAAAAGTCGAATTATGGATATGTCGGCTGTTAGAATTGTATCATCTGCCTTTGCACGTCTAAAAAAAGGCATTAGGAAAGCAACTAAATCAATTGCTATGGTTTCAGCATCAGCATATGCTAATGCAGCCAAAGCAACGACAGAATTTACAAAAGATGCGGATTTGAGAAAGTTATCAACTATTCAAGATAAAGTTTTTTCAATTGGCGAAGGCGTAATGGCAGCAAAAGCTTTAGAAGAAGATTACAAAAAAAATATATATGATGCAACTCTTAAGGATCATAAGGATATAGAAAAAACAAAAGGAGATAGGGAAAAACTCGAGCAAAAGCTTGAAAAATATATTGAAAAATATAAACTTATAGAAGAAAAAATATTTGGAAAGCAAATAGATATGTTTCAAGTGATCAAACCAGAAAATGATTTTGGTACAGTTAATATAAATCCAAGCAAAGAAGATAATGGTGAACAAGCACTTGATAATGCGTTGAATGAACAAGGAATTCAACCTCCGGTAGCAGAACCAGCAGTTGTGGAACAAAATCTAGAACCACAACCAGAGATAGGAATTCAACCTCCAGTAGCAGAATCTCCAGTTATGGAACAAAAGCTAGAACCACAACCAGTAGCAGATATCAAACCTCAAGAAGTTGAAGGCACAAAAGCAAAAATTGAAAGTTTATCTATTAGTCAACTTATGGAAATGGCTAGAAGAACTGAAGGACTAGAAACTGAAAATGGCCAATTAAAAATTGATAAGGAAGCTACCGAAAAAGCAGTGCAAGAATTGACAGCAGATAATAAATCTAAAGAAGGACGCATTGGAGAATTAACAACTGATAATAATAATAAGAGCGAACGAATAAATCAATTAGAACAAGAAAATGAAACGTTGATGAAAGTTAATAAAGATCAAGAAGTTAAAATAAGCGAAATTGAAAGTAAACTTGCAGAAATTAATTCAAAATTCAATGATTTTGCAAAACAATTTAGTGCTGAACAAGAATTGCGAAAAGATGCAGAAAGAAATAGAGACGAAGCTCAAACAAGACTTAATAATATAACAAGGGATTTAGAAAATGTAATTCCAGAGGTTATAAAAAATGCTTTAGCTGAAGTTACTAAAAATTTAACTGCAACACCAGTTCAACAATCAGTAGAACCAGTTGTACCAGAACCTCTCAATAGAGAATTTCCTAGTATGAACGTGGGACAATTTACACCACCAGAACAATCAACGCTAGAAGAAGGCGGAAGACAAATGTAAAAGAAGAGAAATCTTCTTTTTTCTTTATAATAACTTCTTATCATGATATAATATCTTTGCTAAAATTAAATAATTTTTTTGAAAGAGAGAAGAATAATAATGGATAAAGTAATTTTTATAAAATACGGAGAACTTAGTACTAAAAAAGGAAATATAAAATTATTTGTAGATGCTTTATACAAAAATATTTATCATAAACTTAAAGACGATAATGTTGTTATAAACCGTAATGTTGCAAGAACATATATTGAGCTTAATGAAGATAATGAAAATATTGTAATTAATAAATTAAAGCAAATATTTGGAATTCATAGTATCGTTATAGCTTACCGCATTAAAACCGACATGGAAGATATTTTAAATAAATCACTTGATGTTTTTAAAAATAAACAAATAAGTACCTTTAAAATTGAAACTAAAAGATCTCATAAAGCTTTCCCATATGAAAGCAATGAGGTAAGTAGAATGGTTGGTAGCCATATTTTAAAAAATATCTTAAATCTTAAAGTTGATGTTCATAATCCTGATTATATTTTAAATATTGAAATAAGATCTGATTATACATATTTATATATAGAGGAAATAAAAGGTTTGGGAGGCTATCCTGTTGGTATTCAAGGCAAAGGCATGTTAATGCTTAGTGGAGGAATTGATTCTCCTGTAGCAGGTTTTTTAAGTCTCAAAAGAGGAATTGAAATTGAATGTTTATATTTTGAATCTCCTCCACATACTAATATTGAAGCTTTAAATAAAGTTGAAAAATTATGTGAAATACTATTAGATTATACTTATAATTTAAAACTTCATGTTGTTCCTTTTACCGAAATACAAGAATCAATTTATAAAAATGTTGATCCCACTTACATGATTACTATTATGCGTAGGATGATGTATCGGATTGGTGAAAGATTTATGAAACATCGTAAAGCACATGTCTTAATAAATGGTGAATCAATTGGGCAAGTTGCTAGTCAGACACTTACTAGCATGGTTGCTATTAATAGTGTAACCAATATTCCGGTTATTAGACCTGTCGCTTGTTTCGATAAATTGGAAATAATTGACATTGCAAAAAAAATAGGGACTTATGAAATAAGTATCTTACCTTTTGAAGATTGCTGTACTATTTTTGTACCTCCACATCCAGTAATTAATCCTAGTATAGATAAATGTATTACTGAGGAACAAAAATTTGATTATGACAAATTAATGAATGAATGTATATCAAATATTAAAACTATTGAAATTAATAAAAAAAAGAAAAAAATGGAATTATTGTAGGTATTAATTACCATGACAAATAATGTATGAGATATCGTAAATTTTCACACTCTATTAATGTATAGGAGGTGAAAAGACATGAACAATCAAAGAAGTAATACTAATAGATTAGTTTCTCCAGGATCTAAGCAAGCTATTGATAAAATGAAATATGAAATAGCTAACGAATTTGGCGTTAATTTAGGACCTGATACAGCTTCTCGTCAAAATGGATCTGTTGGTGGTGAAATTACTAGACGTTTAGTTCAAATGGGTGAAGCACAATTAAGTGGTGGTTCAGCTGGTGCTAATATGAATAACCAAAGTAAATAACTAGTTAATAGCAGGATCTTGATGTAAATAAGATCCTGTTTTTTTTAGACAAAATGTATTATTCAGTGTATAATAGTATTGCAATTAAATTATGCAAATAGATTAGGAGTGTTTTAATGAAAGTTTTAGCAGTTAATGCAGGTAGTTCTTCAATGAAATTTCAACTATTTGAAATGCCAGAAGAAAAAGTATTAGTATCGTCTACTTTTGAGAGAATAGGATTAGATGGTAGTTTTTATAACGTCAAAATTAATGGAGAAAAATTTAAGAAACAATCAGTCTTAAATAATCATGAGGATGCTGTAAAATTGTTTTTACAAGAATTACAAAATTATAAAGTTATTTCTTCAGTTGAAGAAATTAAAGGTGTGGGGCATCGTGTTGTTCATGGTTCTGACAAATATAGCGAACCAGTTGTTATTGATGATAAAGTAATAAGTGATATAGATTCATTTTCCAATCTAAGTCCCCTTCATAATCCAGCTAATTTAGAGGGGATTAAGGCTATTAAGAGTATTTTACCAAATTCTGTTAATGTCGCTATTTTTGATACAGCTTTTCATCAATCGATGCCAGAAGAATCTTATATTTATCCTGTACCATATGAATGGTATGAAAAATATGGAGTTAGAAAATATGGCTTTCATGGAACTAGTCATAAATATTTATCGATTAGGGCAGCTGAATTATTAAATAATAAAAATGCTAAATTAATAATTTGTCATTTAGGTAATGGTGGTAGTTTATCTGCTGTTAAGAATGGTAAGTGTATTGATACAACGATGGGATTAACACCTATAGCAGGTATTCCCATGGGCACTAGATGTGGAGATATTGATGTATCAATCGTACAATATATAATGAAGGAAACTGGCAAATCAATTGATGAAGTGTTTGAGGATTTAAATAAAAAGAGTGGTTTCTTAGGTGTCAGTGGTATAAGTAGTGATTCAAGGGATATAGAAGATGCTATTGAAGCAGGAAATAATAGAGCTGCTTTAGCACAAAAATTATATGTCAATAAAGTAGTGTCATTCATTTCATATTATCATGTGTTATTAGGTGGGGCTGATGCTATTATTTTCTCAGCAGGTATTGGTGAAAATGGACCTCATACAAGAAAACAAGTTCTTAACATGTTAGAACCTTTAGGAGTTTATATTGATGAAGAAGCAAATGATTATAAAGGGAAAGAACAATTAATATCAGCTGAGGAATCATCTATTGCTTGTTATGTTATGCCGACTAATGAAGAATTAATGATTGCAAGGGAAACATTCTATCTTTCAAAGTAGAAAGGATTGTTTATGCATAAAAAAATATATAATTTAATAAAAAAATACAATACGATTGTCATTGCAAGACATATTGGGCCAGATCCAGATGCATTGGGATCTCAAATTGGACTTAGGGATATTATTACCCATAATTTTCCAACCAAAAAGGTATATGCCGTCGGGGCACCAACAGCTAAGTTTAAATACATAGGAACATTGGATAAGTTGCCTGATGAATTAAATGATGCTCTTTTAATTGTGCTTGATACTCCTGATAGAAGAAGAATTGATGGAGTGGATATTACTAAATTTAGTGAAACAATTAAAATTGATCATCATCCGTTTATGGAGAAGGTTTGTAATACAGAATGGGTCGATGATAATGCTTCAAGTGTTTGTCAAATGATTGTAGAATTGTGCATAAAGACAAAATTAGATTTAACTAAATATGCAGCTGAACGTTTATTCATGGGAATAATAACTGATACCAATCGTTTCTTATTCATCCTTAACATGGAAGCTACGATTAGAACATTTGATATAGTAAGACATTTATTAACAGTATCAAAAATTGATATTAGTCCATTATATTCTAACTTATACATGAGAAATATCAATGAAATGAAAATGCAAGGATATATAGCACAAAATATGATTGTTACTGAAAATGGTGTAGGTTATATAAAATTAACAGACGAAATGATAAAACAATTTAAGGCTGATTCAGCAACTGCTGGTAATATGGTCAATAATTTTAATTATATCGAAGGGGTTTTGGTATGGCTAATGATATCAGAAGATGTAAAACAAAACCTAATACGCTTAAATATTAGATCCCGAGGACCAGTCATTAATACAATAGCAGAGCAATACAATGGTGGTGGCCACAAGTATGCTAGTGGGGCTAGGGTACCATCTTATGAAGTAGCATATGAAATAATTGATAAGCTAGATCAAGTATGTAAAGAGTATAACGAAACAAAGAAAGGAAGCATTGAAGATGAAGATAAATAATGTCTCTCTTGTTATAAGTGCTGTTAGACGCAGTCAATATCCAGCTGATAAGAAGCCTGAATTTTTACTTGTTGGCAGATCAAACGTTGGAAAGAGTAGCTTTATCAACACACTTATTAATCGTAAAAATTATGCTCGTATATCTAGTAGACCAGGTAAGACACAAACCCTTAATTTTTATCTGGTTAATAATGATTTTTATTTAGTTGATGTACCAGGATATGGCTATGCTAGTATTGCTAAGAAAAAGCAAATGCGTTTTGGGAAGATGATTGAAGAATATTTAGAGACTCGTCCTAATCTAAAGGAAGTGTTCATGCTCATTGATTTCCGTCATAAACCAACCAATGATGATATGATGATGTATGATTATTTAAAGTATTACGATAAAAAAGTTACTATTATTGCAACTAAAGTTGATAAAGTACCTGTTAGTCAAAGGGAAAAAAATAAAAAATTTATTTTAGATACCCTTGATTTAGTTATAGGTGATAGTTTTATAATGTTTTCAAGTATTACAAAGGATGGTAGAAAAGAAGCTCATACTACTATTGAAAGATATTTAGATTTTATTGATGTTGATTAAATAACCAAATGGTTATTTTTTTCATAAAATAACGTAGGTGGTTTTATGAAAGTAGAATTTATTGATAATCAATCATTTTATATATATTTAAATAAACAATATCTTCCTAATTTAGAGTTAGATGATAAGAAATGCGTTGAAGAATATTTCAAGAAAATTTTTGTTAATCTTAAGAATTGTTATCATTTAGACATATATGGTTACTATAATATAAGAGTTTATCATAATAAACAATATGGTATTATAATTGATGTATTTAAATTAAGTAATGATTATTTTAAAACGCCTGGTAATAAAGTTGATATGAAGATAATGATAGATACTGATAATCTATTTTTATATGAAGTAGAAGATTATTTTTTTACTTTACCATTTAAAGATAGTATAAAAGATGTTTATTGCAAAGAGGGAAAATATTATTTAAGATTAAATGATGAAGTTGATAATCTCTTTTATTTACAATTAATGGAGCATGGACGCGTTGTTTTTGATGATGAATCATTTGAGGTATTAGCAAGTAGCATTAGATTATCATAAATATCACTTAAATTTTATGATATAATACCTTTAGCAATGGAGGTGTTAATATGAAAATTCCTACAGTAGCGTTAGTTGGTCGTCCTAATGTTGGCAAATCAACTTTATTTAATCGTCTCGTTGGTAAGAGAATATCTATTATTGATGATACCCCAGGTATTACTAGAGACCGTATTTATGGTGATGTAACACATAGAGATATTAAATTTCATTTAATTGATACAGGTGGAATTGATGTTACACCTGAATTATTTAATAAAGAAATAATGATTCAAGCTGAAATAGCAATTGAAGAAGCTGATGTGATTGTTTTAATTGTTGATGGTAAAGAGGGTTTAACAGCTAATGATTATGCTGTTCGTGATATGCTATTTAAAAGCAATAAAAAAATTGTTGTCGCGATCAATAAAGTAGATAATAAAAAAGCCGAAGAAAATATCTATGATTTTTATGAATTAGGTTTTGATGAATATATTCAAATTAGTGCTGAACATAGCAATGGCATAAATGATTTATTAGATGTCATCATATCTAATTTTAATGAACAGCCAGAGATGGAATATGATGAAGGCATTATTAAATTTTGTGTGGTAGGAAGACCTAATGTAGGCAAGAGTTCACTTGTTAATGCTATTTTAAATGAAGAGAGAGTCATCGTATCTAAAGAAGCAGGCACAACCAGAGATGCTATTGATACTCCTTTTACTTATAATAAAAAAGATTATGTTGTTATTGATACTGCAGGTATTCGTAAAAGAGGAAAGCTATTTGAGCGTATTGAAAAATATAGTGTTTTAAGGGCCTTAAAAGCAATTGAGAGAAGTGATGTTTGTCTACTTGTAATAGATGCTAGTGAAGGTATAATCGAGCAAGATAAGCATATTACAAGCTATATTGTTGAGGCTGGCAAAGCAGTTGTTATTGTGGTTAATAAATGGGATACAGCTAAAGATAAAAATGCTGATATAAAAGAATTTACTAAGTTAATTCGCAATGAATTTCAATTTATGCCTTATGCTCCAATAGTATTCTTATCTGCTTTAACCAAGAAGCGTATACATACATTAATTCCTGAAATAGAAAAATCTTTTGAAAACACTAAAAAAAGAGTTCAAACAAGTATGCTTAATGATGTTGTTATGGAAGCGGTTGAGCTAACACCACCTCCTTCATATAAAGGTAAGCGATTGAAAATTTATTATACAAGCCAAATAGATATGGCACCACCCAAATTTGTTTTTCAAGTTAATGATAAAACCTTAATTCATTTCTCTTACGAACGTTATTTGGAAAATAGGATTAGAGAGTCCTTTGATTTTACAGGAACTCCAATTATATTGCAATTTAAAAACAGGGGAGAGAGATAATAACCAAAAATATCTTTCAATCATATATTAGATTAGGGGGTCTATGTATGATAATAAATGATAATTTGTTTAAGAAAATTGAAAATAAAACTAAGGTAAATAAAGATACCATCGTAAGTTTAGCGTCTAAATTACAAAAGAATAATTTAAAAGATGAAACTACTTTGAGGGAAGTAATTAAAGAACTTAGTACGATGGCAGGAAAGAATGTTAGTAAAGAACAAGAAGATAAGATTGTTAATGCTATTGTTCAAGATAAAGTACCTAAAAATTTAGATAAATTTGTTGATAATAATTTATAATATAAGGACAGTATAAAATACTGTTTTTACATAATTGACTCATAGTTAAAAAATTGCTATTATAATTACAAAAGAGAGGTAATATTGATATTATGGATTATGGTTTAAAAATTAAAAAATGGAATGACGAATTAGAAAATATTATAATAATGGCTTGTGTACCTGAAGAACATAGAATATATGCACAATCAAGAGCGGCAAGACAGATTCCTGCAAGTGCTCAAGAAGCAACAGAATTTATTAAGAGACATGATTTGCCCCAAGGAATTTTTACACTAATATTGTCTCATTGTGAAATTTGTATTCCTATTGATTACAATTTGCCTGCCAATCTTGTAGTTAATTATTTTGAACAGGCAAATTTGATTCGAAGTCTTACGCCTAAAAGTTTAGCTGAGTCTCAAATGAATATTGAATTAGAATACAAAAACTTTGAACAAAAAGTAAGACCATATTATGAAGAACTAAAAGAGCCAAGTAAATAATAAATACTTATTTTCGTTAAAGACACTATAGAATTTTATTTAAGATATATATATTTTATATCTTTTTTTCATATCACAATCAAATAATACATATATTTAATTGAAATATGATATGAAAGTAGGGATTGTATGGAAAAAATAGAAATCATCAAGAGCCTTAGTGAGCGTACGGGTGGCGATATATATCTAGGGGTTGTAGGGGCTGTAAGAACGGGTAAATCGACATTTATTAAGAAAGTAATGGAGACGCTTGTTCTTCCTAATATAACGGATGAATATGAACGTAAACGTTGTTTGGATGAACTTCCTCAAGCTGCCCAGGGAAAAACTATTATGACTACCGAGCCTAAGTTTGTGCCAAGTACAGCTGCTAAAATTAATATTGATAATTTTAGTGCCAATATTCGTCTTGTCGATTGTGTCGGATATGTTATTCCGGCCGCTAAAGGCTATGAAGATGAAAACGGACCTCGTATGGTTAAAACGCCTTGGTATGAAGAAGAGATACCTTTTGTTGAAGCAGCAGAAATTGGGACCGAAAAAGTTATTCGTGATCACTCAACGATTGGGATTGTAGTTACAACAGATGGTTCGATTGGTGAAATTCCAAGAAATGAATATGTTGAGGCAGAGGAACTTGTCATTAATGAGTTAAAAGAAATAGGTAAGCCATTCATCGTTTTATTAAATTCAACGCATCCAATGCTTCCTGATACCGAACGTTTGGCTGAAAGACTTAGAGATACTCATTCGGTACCAGTTATGCCAGTTAGCGTTGAAACAATGGGCGAAAAGGAAATGTATGGCATTCTGAAAGAAGCTTTATATGAATTCCCAGTTCTTAATGTAAAGGTCAGTATGCCCCAATGGATAGGATGCTTAAAACCAAGTCATCCAATTAAGCAGATTTATATTGATAAGATTAGAGAAAGTGTGGCTCCAATCGATAAATTAAGGGATATTGAAGGAATAACTGATAGTTTTAATAATTGTGAATTCATAAATAAGGCATACTTATCAGATGTTAATTCAGCTACTGGTGAAGTAACGATTACCCTTCATGCTCCGGGTCACTTATATAATCAAGTCTTAAAGGAAATCATCGGAATAAACGTTGCCAATAGAGCAGAATTGTTATCTTTATTTCAAGATTATAATGAAGCTAAGTCTGAATATGATCAAATTAAAAATGCCCTTAAGATGGTAAAACAGACAGGTTATGGGGTGGCACTACCTACACTTAATGATATGAGACTTGATACGCCAGAAATAGTTAAACAAGGAAATAGATATGGTGTTAAGTTGAAAGCTGTCGCTCCAGCTATTCATATGATAAAGGTTGACGTTGAAAGCTCCTTTGAACCGATTATAGGTTCTGAATTACAAAGTAAAGAATTAATTGATTCTTTAATGAAAAATTATGATACTCAACCAGATAACATTTGGAAATCAGAAATATTTGGCCGTAGCCTAGATATAATCGTTCAAGAAGGTATTCAAGCTAAATTATTGATGGTTCCAGAAAATATTAAATACAAATTAGCCCATGTCTTAACAAAAGTAGTTAACAAAGGGTCTAATAATATGATAGCTATCGTTTTATAACGATAGTTTATCTTTTTTTGTTATCTATTTGCGTAAATCCAGCAAAAAAAGGCGTTATATATAGTAAATATATGGCAAAAATTATGTGAAACTATTGCATTTGTCCACAAAACATGCTATTTTATATATGTAAGCATAGACGTGCTTAACGAATAATTACATGTGGGAGGTAATTTAAATGACAAAATTAGAACTAGTAGAAGCAATGGCTGAAAAAGCTGGACTAACAAAGGCAGATGCTGCTCGTGCATTAGATGCATTCCAAGCTGCAGTAACTGGAGCTTTAAAGAAAGGTGACAAAGTTACATTAGTAGGTTTTGGTACTTTTGAAGCTAAAAAGAGACCAGCTCGTGTAGGACGTAATCCTCAAACAGGGGCAGAAGTTAAAATCCCTGCAAGAAAAGTTGCTGCATTTAAAGTAGGTAGCAAATTAAAAGAAGCAATTAACTAATGTAAGAAGATAAAGTTTACACTTTATCTTTTTCTTTGTTTATAATATAATGTTGTAGGTGAACGAAATGCAAAAAGATGCTCAAGAAATATTAAAGAAAATCGAAAAAAATGGTTATGAGGCATATATTGTGGGTGGTTTTGTAAGAAATTATTGTCTAGGTCAAACTAGTCTTGATGTAGATATTTGTACCAATGCTACTCCAAAGGAGATAAGTGCTATTTTTGAAGGAACTATTATCCCGACTGAGAAGTATGGGGCTGTTACTTTAATTTATAAAAAGATACGATACGAAATAACAACATATCGCAAGGAAATAAGATATGATGATTATCGAAGACCAGTTGAAATAGAATATGTAGACAACTTGTTAGATGATCTTAAAAGAAGAGATTTTACTATTAATACAATATGCATGAATAGTAAAGGGGAAGTTATAGATTTACTTAATGGACTAGATGATTTAAAAAACAAGACAATTAAAACAGTTGACAATGCTTTAAATAGTTTAAGTAAAGATGTACTTAGAATTTTAAGGGCTATTCGATTTGCAACCTCCTTGAACTTTAAATTAGATGAAGATGTTAAAAGTGCTATTATTGATAGTGCTCATTTATTGTCTAAACTCTCTTATACTCGTAAAAAAGAAGAACTTACTAAAATTTTTACTAGTCCTAATATAATGTATGGTATTTCTTTATTAAATCAATTTAAACTTGGTCAATATTTAGAACTATCGACGCTAGAAAGTTTAAAACCAGTCGATGATATCTTAGGCATCTGGGCCCAACTAAATGTTCTTGATATATACCCATTTAATAATGCTGAAAAAGAGACAATAACTAAGATAATGGAAGTTTTATCAAAAGAAGAAATAAATGATTATACTTTATATCAATATGGGTCTTATGTATCAAGTACAGCGGCATCTATCAAAGGTATTGATAAAAAAGAAATAATGCAAAGATATAATAATTTACCAATTAAGGGTCGCGGTGATATGAAATTTAATATTAAAACAATATGTAGTGAGTTAAATATAACACCCGGTCCTTGGATTAAAGAAGTATATCAGATACTAGAAAAGGATATCCTTGATGGTACTTTAAAAAATACTGAAAAAGATATTGAAAAATACGTTTTAGATAAAATAGATGATATTTTAGTCAAATTAAACTAAAAAATACATACTCTTAATTGAGGTGTATTTTTTATGAAAAAGATAAGCATCATATTTCTAATAATATTTTCTTTAGGTTTTTATCTTGTTAGAGCATCCTCAATTGAAAAGATAAATATAAAATTAAACAATCAAATAGGTGTTGTTTTTTTAAACCCTAACATGTTGCTAATTCTAAGTGAAGATGAATCTACTTTGCTTATTATGGATAATGATAAATTTGATAATATAAATAAGTTTAAATATAAGAATTTAAATGTTTTAGCCCTTAAAAAAGATTTAATAAAATTTAATTCCAAACAAAGCATTATCCTAGATCATTATTATGAAATAGATAATGTTAAATATTTAAGACAAGATGGATTAATATATATAAATTATAAAAAAACAAATTTATGTATTTCCATGGATGGAGGAAAAAATATTAGTTCTTGTCAAGTTGTTTATTTTTATAATAATGATGTAAAAAATATATTACTTCATGAGTCTAATGAAGTTATTATTTATAATTATAAAAAACCATTACCAATCAACATTTTAGAGAGAATGTATGAAGAATCAATTGATATTCATCCCCTAAGAGAAGACACAATGACAATTCTTAAATTAAATGATGAAGATTATGAACTTATTGTTATAGATAACGAATGATGTTATAATTATATTGGGTGATGGATATGAATGTTAATAAATTAATTGAGATTATGAAAATGAAAAGTATTCATATTCCTCTTTTTTTAGCTCGAAATTATAAAGAGTTAAAGATGGATGAGAGAGAACTAATAATTATTAGTATTTTGATGAATGATGATCCTTTGGGGGATTATTCTAAAATAGGGACATATTTAAATATGGATGAAAAAGATATATTGATAATTTTAACAACTTTGCAAGATAAAGGATTATTAGAAATTAAAGTTATAAAAAATAACGAAGGAATTATGGAAGAACAAATTTCGTTAGATAATTTATATAACAAATTAGCCCTACATTATATTGAAAAGAAAGAGGAAAAATCAAAATCAAATATATATGAAGCGTTTGAACATGAGTTTGGGCGAACATTATCCTCTATGGAATATGAAATCATAACTGGTTGGCTTGAATCTAATTATAAGGAAGATATAATTGTAGAGGCATTAAGGGAAGCTGTATATAATGGAGCTAGTAATCTTAGATATATTGATCGCATTTTATTTGAATGGAATAAGAAAGGTATTAAGAGTGTAAATGACGTTCATAAGGAAAAAGAAAGATTTTCGAAAGCTAAAAAAGAAAAAATTGAAATACCTGATTATAATTGGTTAGAAGAGAATGAATAATATAACAGAATATCTAGAAGAATTATTCCCCAATCCTCAATGTGAATTAGTATATAATAAAGATTATGAGCTTGTAATAGCAGTCGTTCTTAGTGCTCAAACAACAGATAAGAATGTTAACAAAGTGACTTCGGTATTGTTTGAAAAATATCCATCTTTAAAAGCTTTAAAAGAGGCTTCTCTTGGGGATTTAGAGGGCATTTTAAAACCTATTGGTATGTATCATAAGAAAGCAAAATTTGTAAAAGAAATAGCAACTATTTTACATGATAAGTATAATGACACAATAATATACGATAGGAAAATGTTGGAAAGTCTTCCAGGGGTAGGTAGAAAGACAGCGAATGTTATATTAGCGATTCTTTTTAACGAACCATGCTTAGCTGTAGACACTCATGTATCAAGAATAGCTAAGAGGTTAGGACTAGCAGATAAGGAAGATAGTGTTTATAAAATTGAAAAGAAACTTACAAAATTAATAAAAAAAGAACGTTTAGCTAAATCCCATTATCAATTAGTTTTATTTGGAAGATATCATTGTACAGCAATTAATCCTAGGTGTATGAATTGTAAATTAAGGGGTATATGTAAATATGAAAAAAAGCACTTATAGTGCTCAGACTGTAGACAAACCCCACTTTTTTTAAAGTGGGGATTTCTTTTTAACAT
>CAZQOT010000007.1:0-4052 GCA_964595115.1 uncultured Muribaculaceae bacterium
ATTAAGGAGGAAAGGGAATGAAAAATTTTATATTTAACATTAAGAAGTTTTTATCAAATAAAAACACAGTTACAATTCTTGGTGTGTTTTTAGGAGTATTGGTACTATATTTTGCTTATAATTTCCGTGTTCAACAAGCAATACAACCACAAAGGATACCTTATGCTTTGAAAACTATTCAACCAAGGCAAAAGATTACGGAGGATATGGTAGGATATGCAGATGTACCACCTGCTATGATTAAAGGTAATGTTTTAAGAGGAGCCAATCTTATTATTGGTAGGTATGCGAATTATAATACATTGATACCACAAGGAAGTTTATTCTATACTAATGCTGTTATTAGTGCAGCTGATTTACCTGATTCATCATTTATTAATATTCCGGAAGGGTATGTTCCTTTCAGTTTGCCAGTTACGATTGAATCTACTTATGGCAACTCTATTTTTCCAGGTAATTATATTAATCTTTACCTAAAAGCATTAGATCCATCTGGTAAAATAATGGTTGGTAAAATTGTTGAAAATATTAAAGTATTAGACGTTAAAGATAGTGGAGGTCGGCACGTATTTGAAAATACTGAGGAACCTAGAACTCCTAGTAATTTAATATTTGCAGTACCTGAAGATATGCACTTATTACTTAGAAAAGCCTATTATCTAGGTGGCGTATCAGGAGTTAATGCGGTACTTATACCTGTACCCAATACTTTATCATATACGGGAGAAGTTGGAGCTCTGGCTGTAACTAATCAATATTTAAAGAATTATATAGAACTCCAAACAAGTTTTGTGCCAGAAGATGAGTTGCCAGATTTAGATGGTGACACTGATGGTATTGCCGAAGAAACAACTGAATAAAAAGGGAGGAAAATTATGTTTGATGACATGATGTTTAATAACATCGATTTTGGACCTTTAAAAGAATATTTGGAAAACGATGACATAACGGACGTTTCATATAGTAATAACGGTCAATTATGGCTTAAAAGTTTATCACAAGGTATTTACCGAGCTGAAAACCAAAATGTTAACAATGCCATGATTGAAAAGATTGCTTTCCAATGTTCTAATATCATGGGTAAAACATTTAACATGGCCCATCCTTTTTTGGATGCTGAAAGTGCTGAATTGCGTTTAAATTTTGTTCATGATTCGATTGCTAGAAATGGAATAGCAATGGTTATGAGAAAGACACCAGCTAAAATACGTCTTAAGAAAGAAAAAATTCTTGAAGATAAATATGTAACTTTGGAAATTCATGATTTTCTTATTAAGTGTGTGGAAGGGTATTGTAATATCATCGTTAGTGGTGAAACTGGTTCTGGTAAGACTGAACTTGTTAAATATCTAGCATCACACACTAAAGAAAATGATAAGCTTATTACGATTGAGGATACACTTGAATTACACTTAGATAGAATTTATCCTCATCGTGATATAGTAGCGATGAAAACCAATAATATAGCTTCATACTCAGAAGTTTTAGTTACTTGTATGAGACAAAATCCCAAATGGATATTACTATCCGAAGTACGTAGTGCAGAAGCTGTTACAGCTGTTCGTAACTCTATTTCATCGGGTCATAAGATATTATCGACTATCCATGCTGAACGTGCCCAATCAATACCCCATCGTATGTATAGTTTGCTTGAAACAAATCTTGATTTGGAGCAATTCTTAAAATCAATTTATCGTTATATTCAACTTGGTGTTCATGTTAGAGGATACATGGATATTAATGAAAATAGATTTAAACGTGAAATAGTTGAGGTTTGTGAATTTTATGTTGATAGAGAAAATAATCCTCAATACAATATAATTTATCGTAAAACGACTGAAGGACAAATAACTTGGAATAATCCCAGTCAAAATCTATTAGATTATTTAGCATCTAGTGGGGTAATAATACCAGCTGATGTCTTTGTAAAGAATGAGTCACAAGAAGTTATTGAAACATTAATGTAAATAAAAGGCAGGTGAGAATATGGAATTATTAATACTTTTCTTAATTACAATATACGTTATTGTATATCGTAAGAACAATGGCCAAAAAGTATATCGTTTTATTATTGACCAAGCATCAGGCATATATAACAAGTATGCTCCATATTCTTTTAAAATTGTAAGTGAAAAGGCTAAGGAATTAAAGCAAGAATATACTATCAGGCAATATACCACCCAAGTAATTATTTTTGCTGGTGGAGCTTTTGTTGTATCTTGGTTATATTTTTATAATATAGTTATAAGTATAATTTATTGTTTAATTGCAGTTGCCTTTATTCCTTTTTTAGCATATCTAAGATATAAAAGAATTTATAGTGAATTTATTTTTGAACAAATTCAAGTATATACGACCAATACAATTATGGAATTTGCGGTTACTGAATCGTTTGTTAAAGCTCTAGAGGGTGTTTATTCATCGGGAGTATTAGAAGACCCCGTTTCAACTGACGTTAAACAGATGATTGATTTATCATATCAAAATGGGTCAATTGATGAAGCGGTTGAATATATGAATAAAAAATATGATTTTTACATGGTCCGTAACATGCATCAATTATTTTTGCAAGTCACTAAGGAAGGTTCTAAGAATGCTGCTAAAGAATCACTTGATAACATGTTATTAGATATCGATACTTTAGTTGAAGGAGTATACACTGACAGAATGAATCGTGATTCTTTCCATAAATCATTTTTAAAGTATGGAATCATGCTGTATCTTTTAGTTATGCTTGTTCAATATATGTTGGGTGTTGATACATATATTAAATTAATTGAATCAATGTGGTTTGTTAAAATATTATTACATGCTATTATAGCAGTCAATAGTTATTTCTTAATTTCAGGAGAAAAATACTATAATGAGAATGTGGGTGCTGAATAATGGAAATGATATTAATAGGTCTAATCGCCTTGGGTGTTTTACAATACCAAAAGAGGATTAATACCAATAAATTTATTAAGGATAATATTCAATATTTTAAATTTTTAAAAGAAGATGATTATGAATTTTTAGTCAAGGCTAAATATGGAGATTCAGCTGATCCTGAAATATTGTTCTCATCTAGAGTTAAAATGGCTGGTATTGTTATAGTTATTATGATTTTCATCTTTTTATATGATTTGTCGTTTATTAACCTTGTGTTATCATTTGTAGTGGGATATTTTATATTCAAATCATCTTATAATAGCTTAAAGTCATATTATAAAAAACATCTTCATCAAATTAATTTGCAATTACCATATTTTTTAAAAACAATGGAAATATTAGCACAACATTATACAATCCCAGTGGCTTTATCAAGATCAATTAATTCGGCGCCAGATATTTTCAAACCTGGTTTAAGGGAATTAGTTGAAAAAATTAATGCAGGAGATTCAACGGTTGAACCTTACATGATATTTGCAAAACAATATCCAGTTAGTGATTCAGTTCGTATGATGAGACTTTTATATCGCCTAGGACTAGGTGGACAAGAAGAAAAACATGAACAATTAATTATGTTCTCAAGAGGGGTTTCATCGTTACAAAATAAAGCTCGTGAACAAAAGTATAGGGATAGATTAAGGGTTATGGAAAATAAAACGATGATTATGTTAGGGGTTACTGGTGGTGGCGTTTTAGTGTTATTACTTTTCTCTGTATTGACAATGATGCAATTTTAAATATTGTACAATCGAGAAATCTAATATATAATTAAGATAGATATTGAAAGGAGGTAGTATATAAATGAAAGAAGCGACAGGCGAATTAAACATGACCGTTATAACTGTTATTGCAATAGCCGCAATTGGAGTGTTTTTGATGGCATTTTTACCCAATATTATAAATAGTATAAAAAATTCATGGAATCAAGGCATGTGTGATTGCGAACCTGGTCAAACAGTAGTAGTGGACGATAACGGAAATTGTACATGCCGGGATTAAAACTTACTTAGTGTTCTACAATAAGAAGGTGATGTTGTGAGAGAATCGATGGGTGGGGCGTTTTTAATTAAAATTATGGTAGTATTCATCGTACTATATAATAGTCTTTTAGCCATAGCAGT
>CAZQOT010000007.1:4152-6617 GCA_964595115.1 uncultured Muribaculaceae bacterium
ATATGAATGTTATTGTTGCTAATAAATATCAACCGATGTTAAGTGGTTTGCAAATTGATGTTATTAAATCACTTAATGGGGAATTTGAAGTTGATGAACTGATAAGCACTTTTTCTAATTTCTTTTTTCAAAGAATGATTTTAGACATAACTGCTATTAAGAATTATCAGGATATTAGAAACTTACAAAAGTTATCTATGTCACTTGATATGGGTAAAGTTATTTTACTTTTAGATGATAGTGAAGATAGCTCTTCTTCTACATATTTATCAAGACTTATCTCAATGGGAGTATATAATTTTACCCGTAATCAAGAGGGGATAATGTATTTACTTAATCATCCTAATACATATCGTGATGTTGCTCATATTCATCAGTTAGATCAATTAACTGAAACAGTTAACGAAAAACATATGAATAGTAGTGTAAGGGTCTTAGGCGTTAAAAATTTGACCGATGATGCAGGATCAACCACTTTAATTTATATGCTTAAAAAGCAATTATCAAGAAATTATCGTGTTATTGCAATTGAAATAGGTAAAAGAGATTTCGTCTACTTCAATGACAAAGATATGATATCAACTACAAAGGAAGAATTTCCAGCTATCTTATTAAAATCAAAAGAAGTAGATATTATATTAGTGGATGTAAATGAGAGTTCTACTGAAGAAATATGTGATGATGTATTATATTTATTAGAACCATCGTCATTAAAACTTAATAAATTAATGAGGAAAAATAGAAATGTATTTAGGGAATTAAATGGTAAGAAAATTATATTAAATAAGAGTTTGCTTACTTCAAGTGATGTTTTAGATTTTGAGGGGGAAGCTAAAACCAGTATTTTTTATAATGTTCCACCACTTAATGATCGAATTCCAAATAAAGTGTTAGATGCTTTCTTAACAAAATTAGGTTTTGGTAAACAAAAAGCAACAGAAGAAACAAACGAAAGAGGTAAAATTCTTGGGTTATTTAAATTTTGAAATGAAGCTTAATATGAGTTGCGAATTGGTGGTGGTTTAATTGAAAAAAGTAATAAAATGCATGTTAATTTTGATTATTAGTTTTGTAACTATTAATTTGTTGAGCACAATAAAAGTAAATGCCGCAGATAAATATTTAGCGACTTGTAGTTATCATGATCGTACTAATTATTCGAGGATGCTTATGGTAATTGTTCATTCAAACAAAGTAATAACATACCAACTTGGTAAATATGAAGGATCCATCGCAGCTGGTATGCCTATTTTTGTTAAATATACTGAGACATATAATTTCAATTCAAGTATTACTTATTCTGATTTTTTAAATAGTAAGCAAGAAACAATTTGCCCTAGAAACAATTTGAAATTTACTGTTAGTGGAACAGATGTTAACATATCTATAACAACAAATACTGATGAGGCAGCAAGTATTAATACTACTATGTCTAAAGATCAAATCCTAAATAATACTAGTGGTAAAGATAACAATTCTGGTATTGGTTCTTCATTTTTTGATTGTTCTAACGAAAGATTTGTAAAAATAATTAGGCTTTTAAAAGCGTTTTTACAAATCATACAAATAGCAGTTCCAATTGGCTTGATTTTATTAGGAACAATTGACTTTGGGAAAGCTGTTGTTTCCGTCGACGAAGATGGTATTAAAAAAGGGCAAAAAACATTTTTTAGAAGATGTGTATCTGCAGTATTAGTATTTTTAGTTGTAACCATTGTTAATTTAATTATGGGAATAATAGCCGGTTCAAATATGGATTGGAAAAAATGTTGGATTGCAGATACGGCTGTAATAGAATCAACAAACAACAATTATATTAGTTAGTATGTAAACTTGTTAAAATTAATTGACAAAAATATCAAATGAAAGTATGATATTGTTATATGAGGAGGAATAAAAATGTTAATGTTAGAGTGTCCTACGGGATTAGGAACGTTAGTTGGAATTGTAAAAAATGTATTAACAATAATACAAATATTAATTCCAATTGGATTAATAATATTTGGAACCGTTGATTTAGGTAGAGCTGTTGTTGCGGGTGATGAAAAACAAATTAAGGAAAATCAACAACGATTATTAAAAAGAGCTTTTGCTGCTGTATTGGTATTCTTGATTGTAACGATTGTAACTTTCTTAATGGAATTTATAGGTGGAGCAGCTTGGAAGAAATGTTGGAATGATCCGGATGCTCGATGTACTTATGGAGTAGATCCTATGACAGGTGATTGTAATACAAAACCACAAAATCAATAGTAATAAACGAGATTATATATCTTGTTTTTTATTTGGTGAATAAATAATTAAAAACAAGGGGGGGGGGTTATTAATAATTGTATTGTATTTATATTGCCCTTTGTGTTATAATTGCTTTAGTGTAAGATGGTGATAAAGTTGGAAAAAATAAATAACTTAAAATATCTATTAATACTAATATTGTTTTTAATTTTTCCATTGAAAATATATGC
>CAZQOT010000007.1:6717-28052 GCA_964595115.1 uncultured Muribaculaceae bacterium
CCTAATCCTATAGGTACATCCAAGTTATGTAGAGATCCTAAATACAATGCAGTTTGTTTTTATAAGAATTTTACAAATGGTGAGACAGGCGACATCGATAGTGGCAAAGGTGCTTTAATGTTGGCCATTGATAAAGACGACAAAATATTCTTAGAAATGGGTGCCTTTGATACAGATACAAACATGGCAAAATTCACACAAGCTTTTGATGATGATCGTATGTGTAAGACGGATACAGATATTAATTGTAGACATTTGTTTGATATTACGAAAGACGATTTTATTGATAAAGATGGGAAATATGGGTGCCCAAGATATGTTTCTTTTGATATAGATGAAAACACACCAAATACCATAAGTGTTAAATCTTGTGTATCAAGTAAGGATTGCAAGCCTCTATCGGTTTATTTACCTAAATGTTCATCTCCATCTACAATTAATGTAGGGGAATTTCTTACTCCGGAGGGCGATCCAATTGATTGCAGTGATTTTGATATTGATGATATAAAAGCGGGTAAAACTGTTAACTTTATTAAAGGAATATTTAGACTAATAATGATATTTGCTCCTATTTTGCTTATTATATTTGGCTCACTTGATTTTGCTAAAGCTACTTTAGCTTCTGATGAACAAGCTTTAAAGAAATCGGGAACTGATTTTGGAAAAAGAGCAATAGCCACTGTGTTATTAATTATATTACCACTTATTATTAATTTATTGATAGGTGTAGCAGCTGAGGCGGGTGTCTTTGGTAATGTTGCTCCTCAAATATGTATTGATGAAGGAAATTAATCTAGAAAGCAGGTGAAATTATGGGGGATATGATTGTAGGAATCTTTCGTTCTATCTTATTCTTTTTTGATCAAATAATCTACGGTTTTATTCCTGCTGTATATAGTTTTATCAAAATCCTAGCAATTCAACAAATATTTAACAGTGATGTGTTACAAAAAATTGCCAACAATATTTATGCAATACTTGGTGTTTTTATGTTATTTAGACTTGCATTTGTTTTATTGAATGCTATTGTTGATCCTGATAAATTAACAGATAAAGAAAAAGGGTTTGGTAAGATTATGACTAGGGTAGTTACAGCAATTGTATTGATTGTTGTAATACCTTATGCGTTTGAACTTGCTTATGGGCTTCAAGGACAAATACTTGAAAAAAACATTGTAGAAAAGATAATACTTGGAAGTTCGGCAGATGGTGGTGCTAATTATGGTCAACAAATGGCTAAAACATCTTTGAAATCTTTTTATTCATGTAATCCTAAAGCTGCTGGATATTCAGATAATCCAAATAATCCTGGAGACTGTCAAATAATATTAGAAGAAGAGTATAATCTTGCATTTCCAACTAATGATCCAAATAATAACAGTGTTGACTTCTCTTTCTTTTCATCTAGTTTAAATCAAAAAGCTGATGGTGAATGGCAATATAATTATACAGCAGGGATATCTACTGTTGCAGGAATATTTATTTTAGCCTTATTAATTATGTTTACATTTGATATGGGTGTTAGGACAATAAAATTAGGGTTTTTACAATTAATAACTCCTGTAGCTGTTATTGGATATATTGAACCGGGTGGTGGCATTTTCAAAAAATGGCAAGAAATGTGCATTAAAACCTATATTAATTTATTCATAAGGATTTTAGCTATTTCGTTTGTTGTGTTAGTTATCTCAATAATTAGTGATACTGGTACTCAATTCGTTGATTTTAAGAGGAACGATTTAGTAGGGTCAACTAGGACTTTTGTTATAATATTTATTATTATAGGAGCTTTAATGTTTGCTAAGGAAGCACCGAAGATGTTAAGCTCTATGTTTGGTTTAGAAGAAGGGGCTTTAGGCTCACTTAATCCACTTAAGAAACTTGCTTCAGTACCGCTTATTGGTGGTGCAGCAGCAGCAGGTATTGGTTTAGCCGGAGGTTTAGCTACAAAAGGAATGGCTGGAGCAGGAGGTATATTAAGGGGGGGAATAAGTTCAAAAATAAAGGGTGGTACTTTTGCTGGCGGAGCTCTAAAAGGAGCAGGGGCAGCAATGAAGGACGTACCATTAAAAGGTAGTGTCAAAGATAAGATGCTTGCACTTGCAAAAGCTGGTCGTAAGGCGGCAGACGCTGGTGCGACTAGTGCTACTGGAGTAGAAACACATACTGGATTTGGCAATTGGGCGAAAGACAAAATTGATTCAGGCATTAGCTCAGCTCAATATAATAGAAGAGTTGCACAATCAAATGCTGAAGGAAAAGCATTATATGATACATTTAAGAATTCTGGTGAGAATTATAGTAAAATTTATTCTTCAAAATATGCAGGAGCTATGGAAACACTTAGAAATAATAAAATGGATTTAACCAACAGGGAAAAAGAAAGACAGTTTTTCTTTAATGGATATCAACAAGATCCAAGTGGGATGTATAAGTATAAAGATGCAAATGGCGTTGATATGGAAATAAGTTGGAAAGATGCCTTTGAAACCGCTAATAGCAATTATAAGTCTGCACAAAAGCGTGTCGAACAAGCTAACAAGATGATAACCGAAATGGATGGAATGGATCAATTTAAAACTGACGCAAATAATAAAGCGTTAATTGAAAGCTACGAGCAAACAAAAATGCCAGAGATGAAGGAAGTACTACCTGGTTCTAGTGCTAGGCCAAACAATTCACCGCCACCACCAAGTTCACCAGATGATCCTGACTATTTAGATGACAAAATTGGTTGGGGCCAGTAATAATAATGAAAAACATTAGAATAAAAAGGAGCGTGATTAACAATGGGTAAGGATAGTTATTTAATTCCTGCCAATACTAAATCAGGCAAGTTAATTCTTAATATTTTTACGGTATTTGATTTAATTGTATTATTATCAGGGATTGGAGTTACACTTATATTGCTATTTGTGATGTCATTAGATACATTGCTGTTAACAATTATAGCTTTAGCGCCTGCTTTAGTTTGTTCATTTCTAGTTTTACCAATTCCAAACTATCACAATGTATTAACGGTTATAAAAGGGGCATTTTATTTCTTCACAGAAAGAAGAATATTTATATGGAAAGGTTGGTGTGTATATGAAGAGGAACAAGGCAAAAAGTAAGTATACGGAAGATTGGGTACCAGTAAAAGCTATTACAAATGGGATGATTGTATTGGATGATAACACCAAGGTAACGGGTGTAAAAATTACACCAAGAAATATCTTTATTTTGGATGAATCATCGCAGGATTCAATAATAGCAAACTTAAAAAATTTCTATAACAGTTTGGATTATGAATTCTGGATTGTAGTGGCTGACAGACCGGTTGATATTTCCTTATATTTGTCACAATTACAACTTTTATACAACAGCGTTCAAAATAATCAAACTAGGAAATTGATCACTCAAGATGTAGATAAAGCTAATAGCTTTGCAAATAATAATGTAGTTGATACAGAATATTATTTGCTATTTAGGGAAAAAGATGCAGAGATAATAGGAAAGAGATTGAGAAACATAATTAATCATTTAGCAGCTTGTGGTCTTAATGCTTCGCAAACAACTAACGACGACCTAAGGGTCATTATTGATAATTTCTTGAATGGTGGACAAACTACTGAATTTGGGACGGTGATGCCTGTATGAATTTAAAATCGCAATTAGCTCCTAAAGGACTAAATTTTAATTCCGGGGATTTTGTTATTAGTGATAAATATGCAACAATTTTAACAGTCATTGGGTATCCAAAAGTGATAAGTACAGGTTACTTAGCATCTCTAACTACAATGTCAGGTATTAAAGTTGTTATTAAACATATTCCAATCGATTTCACAATTTTGTCGAAAATGATTAATCGTCAAGTAGCTGACTTGAGAATTAGATATCAAGAAGAAAAGGATAAAACAAATCAAGAACGAATTAGACAAGATATGGACTCGCTTGAATATTTTATTAGCATGTTAGCTAATAGTCAGGCCCGTATTTTTGATTTTCAAATGCATATTATTATAACTGCCGATAGTAGAGAAGAATTAGAAAAAAAGAAGGTAAGTGTAAGAAATTATATGTCAGCAATGGAACTTAAGGCTATTCCATTACGTTTTGAACAAGAAAAAGTATTAAAATCAATCTTGCCAATATTTCCTAAGCAAGATGTTGAAGAGCGAATAGGAACCCCAATACCATCAATTACAATAGCAGCAATGTATCCATTTATTTTTGATAGTATTAAAGATCCAGGGTTATCCACTTTACTTGGTGTTGATTTTTCTGGTGGAGTAATCCTATTTAATCAATTTTTATATCAAATAAAGAAGGAAAACAATCGTAATAATGCTAACTTAATAATTTTAGGTACTTCTGGTAGTGGTAAGTCAACAACCGCTAAATTAATTTTAAGAGGTCATATTAGAAATGGCTATAAAATTGTGGCCATTGACCCTGAAAGTGAATTGTACGACATTTGTAAATTATATGGAGGCAATTTTATCGATTTAGGTAAGGGTGGAGACTTTGGCATGGTAAATCCACTTGAAATAATATTAGATGCTGATGAAGAAGAAATAGCTCAAGGACTTGGATATACTGTTTTAACTAAAACCCTTCAATTTTTGAAAGCTTTTATGAAGTACTATGATCCTAGTATTGAAGAAGATGTGTTAACATTATTTAGCGAAGTTGTTCAAGATACTTATAAACGCTTTGGAATCGATTTTAATACTGATTTCTCAAAGTTCACTTCTAAGGATTATCCGACTTTTGATGATGTGTATGCAACTATTAGAGGGCGTATGGCACAGTATATGGAAAAAACCCATGAAAGCGATATAATGGAGCGATTAGAACTCAAAGTAAGGCCTTTAACAAAAGAGTTAAGATATTATTTTGATGGTCATACGACTATAACTGATATAGAAAACAATATTATTGTTTTTAACATTAAAGACTTAATGAATACTGATGTAAATATCAGAAATGCACTATTTTTTAACATATTAAAATATGCCTGGGGCTTATGCCTTGATAAAAACATAAATACGGTTTTATCGGTAGATGAAGCTCATGTATTATTAAGTAGTAATAATGCGTTAGGGGCTGAGTTCTTAGCTCAAGTACAAAGACGTGCAAGGAAATACAATACAGGAACAATTATTAGTACCCAACAACCAAGTGATTTCATTGACTCATCTGTTATTACACAAGGAAAGGCCATCTTTGATAATGCCTCATATTATATTGTGATGGGGTTAAAGAAACAGGCTGTTGAAGATTTAGCAAATCTTATTGATTTAAATGACAACGAAAAGGAAAGTATCAAACGATATTCGCAAGGAGAGGCATTGTTTGTGTGTGGTAATAGACGTATGAGAATTAACGTTGTTGTTACAGAAGAAGAACTTGAATCATTTGGTAGTGGTGGAGGACTATAGTAAAAATTGGTGGTGAGTAAAAATGGCAGACAACAATGATAATAAAGAAAAAAAATCAACCGTAGATAAAGCAGCGAATGCAGTAGAAACAGTTAAAAAAATTAAAAGATTCCGGTTGATGGTAACTATTCTTCCGCCAGTCATATGGTATATGTTTATTTCCTTTATAATTATTCTTTTACTTATGATACCAATGATGCTTATTCAAGAAATAAAAGATTGGGTTGCAAAAACTACTAATAAAATAGTTAATTTCGTGTCCGGTAAGGGTTTTGCCACATCTGATGATGTGTTTTTTGGGGATCTGAAAGATTTCTATTTAGCATACGATAAAATTGATAGAAGAGAAGGGGAATTTGACAGTCCCCTTTTAGCAGCTACAGTTCATTATAGGATAATAATTAGCCCGGAGGGATACGAGAACGAAGAATATTCGTGTAGCGAAGAAGATAAAGAAAAAAATAATTGTGGGGTCAATTATGAATATGATGATGAAGACCCTGTTATAAAACCAAATCAGTTGTATAGTTTTTATAATTATGCATATGAATCTGTATTTTTTGATTCTTATGGTAATAGATTTAATGCTCCAGCAACCAACATGAAACTAATTGGTAATTTAGTTGATACAAAATATAGACTTACTTGTGTCGATCCTCCTGAAGAGTGGGATAGTTCAAATGAAGATGAATGGTCAAAATTGACAGAGGATTCGGTGCAAAGTTTTAAGGTCTTGTGGGAAGATTTTAAAACAGCAACTGGTGCAATCATAAGTCCGGATGCTTTCTATCAATTAATTCATAAAATGGCAGCTGAAGGCGATAACTTTGTTACTGAGGACGGTGTGAGTATAACACAATTATCTCTTGATGCAAATCCCATTGCAAGGTTATTCAGAATTGTAAAACAATCGGACTTTTCTAATACTTGCTTTGAAGGTCAACTTGCGATACCTGTCCCTTATTATTTTATGAATTATGATCTTTATAAAGAATATTTAAAAAAATATTATTTACCTAATATGGGGTATAATACTTGCCTTACTTGTGATTTTAAAATGGCAAAAGATGCAAACGATGAAGAAAAAATGGATAATATTCTTAATCAACAAATTGAAGAGATTTTTGATTATAAAGAAGCTTATAATTATTTAAAAGGTGATGGATCAAGTCAACTTGTTGGATATATTCCTGGAATGGCAACATTGCCAATTAAGCCAGCACCAGGTAGTAAATTGAAAATAACAAGTCCTTATGGGTGGCGTATGCATCCTATATACGGCGAACTAAGATTTCATAATGGAATTGATTTGGGCTATGCATTAGGAACCCCTGTTTATGCAATTGCAAATGGTTATGTTCTTGGGGCTAGATTTAATGGTGGTTTTGGTAATTATGTAAAATTAGGGCATGATATTAACAAAGACGGAACCTATGAATATTATAGCATTTATGCTCACTTGTCTGTTATAAACGTGAAAGAAAACGTAATGATTGGTGGGGGACAGCAAATTGGAGAGGTGGGAAGTACAGGTGCCTCAAAGGGAGCTCATTTACATTTTGAGATTAGAGATGCTGATGGTAACCCAATTGATCCTAAACCAATATTAGACGGCCTTCAAAACGGGACATCCCAATTTGGTGGGGCATTGGGTGAAACCGTATATTATAATCAGTCAGATTATGGTAGTACCGATTATTGTACTGGAATGAAGAGCAATGGTAAACAGGCTACTATTTGGACCTCTGGGTGCTTACCCACCTCATATGCTATGATATTAAGCAAATTTTCAGGAGGAGTAACTAAGGATCCCGCATATGTAGGAAATTACATATGTAATAATGCTATAAACTATAGGATAGAAGGAGGGGGAACTTCTTCGGGCTTTTTAACAGATAGTTCAGTAGAAAATTATTTTGGGATAGATGGAACACTTGTTAGCAAATCAGAAGCAACACTTGATAAAATATCATCGCTGTTAAGGGCAGGTCATTCTCTTATTGCTGGTGTTAGAGGTGGTTACTTTAATGAAAGCAAGGGAGGTCACTATATTGTATTGGATTATATTGATGAAAATAATAATATAAAAATTCTAGACCCGGGTGGTTGGAGTAGAAATAAACTGTATACACAATATGACTTAAAGGAAAAACTAGTACCTTATATTACTACTGGCGTTTGGTATTTTGAAAGGAAATGATATATATGAAGAAGAAATTATGTATCCTATTGTTTATAATTGTTTTGCTTACCGGTTGTAGTGCTAATTATGATTTATTAATTAATGATAAAAAGGAAGTATATGAATCTATTACTTTCACGGACACTAATGAATCCATTCTATCATATAGTGAAAGTGTTGAATTATATTTAACACAACAAATAGAGTCATATAAAGGAATAAAAGAATTTAGTGCTTATGATTTTGTCAAAAAAGAGGGTAGTTCATCTTCAGGAGTAATAATGTCCAAAAAGTATAGGACTCTTAAAGATTATTCAACCTCGTACATTTTACGTTTTCTCTTTGAAGACGTAAATATTATTCAAAATACCGAATATACTTCTTTTGAAACCGTGGGGGGCTATAATTATAGTAATTTGTATGGTGAAGAGCAACTTGATCCGGATTTCTTCCTTGAAAAAATAAATATAAAAATAAAATTCTATAACAATATTATAGACAGCAATGCAGATAAAGTTGATGAAAAAGGGAATATTTTAGAATGGAATATAACTTCTGAAGATTTGCTAAAAAGTATATATTTTAAAATTGGTAATGAAAAAAGATACGATATAATTTTTCTTGATACGTTTAATAGAAATATTAAAAATATTATGTTTGTAGCTATATTTTTTGTAATAGTAATATTTACCATAATATTTATGAAAAATAAATTTCAAAAAAACAATAATATTTAATTAGTAAAACATATAAGAAATATGTTATATTATAATAATAGGGATATTGGTAAAATACGATATTTATGCTATTATAATTAATAAGTGCTTTTATGGAGTGATAATACACTCGGGAGGGTTCTATGAAGTTTAAATTTAGAATAGAAAAAAAAGACATAAAGTATTTTGCTATTTTTAGTATTTTTCTTTTATATTTAGTTGCAATTGGTATTTTAAATTTAGAATCTTTAGCACAAACTGGCCAATTTTATGGATTTAATCCATTAAAAGCATTTTCTCCTGATTATATTGTTAAAACTATATTATTTACAATAATAGCTATTATAGGGATTATTATGTCGGTTACTAGTTATATTTGGGAAAGAGAAAAGGGATTAGGATTTGAATCAGGTAAACCTGATAAAGGTGATTATTCTAGGTGGGCTAAAGATGAAGAAATTCAAAAAAAATTAAAAGAAATAAATGTATCACAATCAACTATCTCAAGTGCAGGTATTCCGTTACTAGTTAATTTAAAAAAGAACAAAGTTTGGGTGGATGATGGCGAGGCTCATACCTTAATAATGGGGTCTACTGGTAGTGGTAAAACGAGACGCTTAATTATGCCGATGATTAAGATTCTTGCCAAAAAAGGGGAATCGATGATTCTTACAGATCCCAAAGGCGAATTATATGAAGAAAGCGTAGCTATGTTAACAGCAAAAGGATATAACATCGTAATATTAAATTTACGTAGTCCTGAGAGGGGCAATGCATGGAACCCATTGACATTACCATATCAACTATATAAAGAGGGATCCGATAAAGCTAATGAATTATTAGCTGATTTAGCTTATAATCTTTTACACGAGGAAAAAACCGATGATCCATTTTGGCAAAACACAGCTGCTGACTATTTTACAGCTTTAGCGTTGGGTCTTTTTGAAGATGCTAAAGAAGATCAAATTAACTTGAACTCTATTAGTTTTATGAGTAATGTGGGTGAAGAAAAATTTGGAGCTTCTACTTATGTAAAAGAATATTTCTCAACTAAAGATCCATCAAGACCTGTTTATATAAATGCATCTAGTACTATAAATGCTCCCCAAGATACAAAAAATAGTATTTTATCAGTTTTTAGACAAAAAATTAAAATTTTTGCAACAACCGAGCATTTATCTGAAATGCTAGCTTATAGTGATTTTGATATGAAAGATATAGGCCGTAAGAAAACAGCAGTATTTATAATCATTCAAGATGAAAAGAAAACGTATCATGCTTTAGCGACCATTTTCATTAAACAATGTTATGAAACATTGATTGATGTTGCTCAAGACAATAATGGTAAATTGCCAATCAGAACAAATTTTATTCTTGATGAGTTTGCAAACATGCCTCCACTTAGGGATGTTACAACAATGATTACAGCAGCACGAAGCCGTCAAATTAGATTTAACTTAGTTATTCAAAACTTTGCACAATTAAATCAAGTATATGGTGCAGATGACGCTGAAACAATTAAAGGTAATTGTGCTAACCTAATTTATTTAATGAGTAAAGAATTAAAGGCCTTGGAGGAAATAAGTAAGTTATGTGGAGAAAAGAAAGTAAAAGGTAAAGGTGAAAAAGAGCCTGATAAAGATAAACCTCTTATTAGTATTGGTGAACTACAAAGACTAAAACTTGGAGATACAATCGTTATTAAAGATAGATCATATCCATTAAAATCAAAATTACCTGATATGACAGAATATAATTTTAATGAACCAAAAGCAACACAGGTTAATTATCCTGTTCGTAGAACAAGACAAATTCAATTATTTGATATAAAAGAATTTGTTAAAAACCAAAAGATGAATGCATATCCAAACGGAAATCCATTTGGAGGGGGAATGTTTGATCCTCGTTTCATGGGAGGAATGACCCCACCATTTGGAGGACCAGCGCCTCAAATGCCGTCTGATTTCTTACCACCTAGTCAAGCAATGGGAGAAATTAATCGTCCAACTCAACCAGCACCTAATTTTAATCCTAATTTTTTTAACAGTAGAAACAATTCAGGCATGTATAATCCTGAAGATTCATTCAACGTCGATGATTTAATTAAAAAGATTGATGCAAAAATTGCAGAATTAGAAGCTGAAGAAAAAAGAGAACAAGAAGTAAAAGCAAATGAGAATAATAACATAGAAAACAAAGTAGAGACTCAACCAATAATGGAACTAAAAGTTGATGATAAAAATGTGGTAACCGAGGAACAAAAACCAGTTCAAATCGACATCCCAATTGTAGACAAAGTAGTAACAGAATCTGAATATAAATCACTTGATAATCAAGAAGAAAATACCAAAGTCATCAACATTAGTCCTGATATTGATAAAATTATTAATTCGTATCCTGAAGAAGAAAATACTGATGACCAATTCTTTGATGATTTTTTCAATGATGATATCGAATAAAAGCCTTAGTCACTCACTAAATACATACATATAATGTGTTAGAGGGTGATTTTATTGTATAAAAAAATAAAAATTATCGATTTGTTAAAATTACAAAATCCATATGTTATCGATGTTCGTGAGCCCAATGAATTTATAATAGGCCATATTAAAAATGCAATTAACATCCCCGTAAATGACATAGTAGAAAATTATGAAAAACATTTATATAAAGGAAGGGAATATTATATTTATTGTGAAACAAATATTCGTAGTTCTAATGTGTGCAAATTTCTATCAGATTTAGGTTATGATGTTATTTTACTTGAGGGCGGATATAAAAAGTGGGTAGATAATATAAAATAAAGTTTAAATAGAATGTTTAATGCATTCTTTTTAAATATCTACCCGTATTAAATTGACATATACAATGAAATATTATAAAATAATATCACATGCAATCGATATATTTAATTGCATATAATGCCATAGCTGGGGCTATAGCCAAGTGGTAAGGCAAGGGACTGCAACTCCCTGATCGTAAGTTCAAATCTTATTGGCCCCTCCAAGTTAAAATCACGAGCTATTTTAGTTCGTTTTTTGTCGCTAAAATTAAGAATGAAGAGGCTGGGGAAAAGCGGTTTGATATTGTAATAATGAATTTAATTTTAAAAATTATCTAACAGTATATTTAAAATAAACTTTGTAATTTCACGTCACTAATTATCGGTAGATGTGTTGATTTTTACCGATAATTAGTGTATTATTGATTTAGAGGTGGAAAAAATGATTCTGACTTATAAAGAATTGAAGGAAAAATATAGCAGAAGAGAAATAGAAAATATGTTAAAAGAAAAATTTATATTTAAAATATTAAAAGGATACTATTCAAATATTGAACATTATAATCATCTGGAATTGTTGGTAAAAAAGTATCCTAATGCAATATTTACTTCAGAAAGTGCTTTTTACTATTGGGGACTAACAGATTACATTCCTGAAAAGGAATTTTTATCAACTAAACAGAAAGCAGCTATAATCAAGGATAAAAGTATCAATCAAGTGTTTTCTGTTGATGATTATTATGATGTTGGAAAAACAACAACAGATTATAATGGTGTCACCATAAATATCTATGATAAAGAAAGAATGTTAATTGAGCTTACGCGTAATAAAAATACGTTGCCTTATGATTATTATAAGGAAATTATTCAAAACTATAGAAATATAGTTGAACAATTAGATATGACGAAATTGGCAAATTATCTTAAGATATTTAAGAACGGTGATAACATTTTTGATACGATTCGTAGGGAGGTGTTCTAATATTGATGATAAATATATCTGATAAGGTATCTTATTATATAGATCTAGGACTTAGTAGAGCAAATGCTAATAGTAGAGTTTCGCAGGATATCATTCTTTCACAAATAGCAAATTCGAAATATAAAAACAATATTACAGTAAAAGGTGGTATAGTGCTTTTTAATATAACTGGCGACCTGAGAAGAACAACAGAAGATATTGATATTGACTTTATCAAGTATTCGCTAGAAGACGACAGTATAAGGAGTTTTTTAGATAGACTATGCAGTAAAAGATTGGGAATAACAATTAGCTTAATTGGTGCTCCAACTTTACTGCACCATCAAAACTATCAGGGTAAAAGGGTTAATATATTGATTGAAGACACTTTTAACAATATACTAAAAGTAAAGATGGATATTGGAGTTCAAAGCAGTACAGATATAGAACAGGATGAATATTTATTTAATTTTGAATCTCTAAATAATAAATTAATTTTACAAATAAATACAAAGGAACAAATCTTTGTAGAAAAACTTTTATCTTTAGTATCACACGGCATTAGAAGTACAAGATATAAAGACATATGCGATATGTATTATTTTATTACATTAATTGAGAATCAAATGGATAGGAATAAAGTTATCTATTTAATTAATGAATATATTATTAATAAAGTGAATGAAATTAAAACTGTATATGATTTAATTAGCACATTAAGATTAATATTGAGTAATAATAGTTTCACAAGGATGTTAAATAATTCAAAATATAATTGGTTAGAAGCAGATTCGTCAGAAGTTGTTAATAGAATATTAGGATATGTAGAATCATTAGAAACTGTTGAGGTTTAAATATGAATGAAGATAAGATTACTGAACTGATAAATGCCAAAAGGGCAGAGATCAGCAAATTGGAAGAGGATATTGGACTTCTAGAAGAAAGATTGAATCAAGAGAATAATAATTTTCTAGGTATTTCAATGACCAAAGAAGAAAAAATAAAAATATTCATGGACTATTTTAAGGGTCGAGACGATACATATCCATATTTATCAATTGATAAGAAAGATCCAAATAAAAAATATTACGTTCCTGCATGTGAGAACGAATGGAAAAACGGTGTTTGTAACAAAACTATAAGTAAACCGTGCAAAACGTGTCAATATAGGGTAAATAAACCTTTAACTCAAGAAATATATGAACAGCATCTAATTGGACACACGATAGGAATATACCCGTTATTAGATGATGAAACGTGTTATTTTTTGGCATTTGATTTTGATAATAAAAAGGATGAAAAAAATGTCAAGGATGATGTGTTGGCATTTTGGAGTATATGCGAAGAGTGTAATGTCCCTATAGCAGTAGAAAAAAGCAGATCTGGGAAAGGATGTCACATTTGGATTTTCTTCATGGAAAAAGTTAAAGCGATTACCGCTAGGAAACTTGGCAGTTTGCTTTTATCGAAAACGATGGAAATTAGAGAAAATCTTAGTATTAGTTCATTTGATAGAATGTTTCCGAGTCAAGACTATTTACCTAATGGTGGCTATGGAAATTTAATAGTGTTACCTTTTCAAAAAGAATCTACCAGTTACGGGAACACTTTATTTATTGACAAATATTTTATTCCATATAAAAACCAATGGGGATATCTAAAAAGTATTAAGAAAATATCAGAAAATAATGTATTTAAACTGATTGAAATTTTATCTGATAGTACTATCGATGTAAGTCATGAAGATTTAAATATTAAAAAAGAAATAAGAAATAAAAAGAAAAATAATTTTAACTTTCCAAAAGACTTAAATGTAATTTTAGATGATATGGTTTATATTGATAAGAGAAATTTAAATGCTGGAGTGAAAAATTATTTAAGAAGATTAGCTTCTTTTGCAAACCCCGAATTCTACAAAAAACAAAGATTACGTTTGTCTGTATATAATGTACCAATGGTTATTGATTGCAGCAAAGCAGATGATAAGTACATTAAACTTCCAAGAGGAACATTTGAATATTTGTCAGACTTATGTGAAGAAAATAATATAAGTCTAAAGATTGTTGACAAAAGAAATAAAGGAAATAATATAGATATTAAATTCAATGGGAAATTAAGAGACGAGCAAGACAATAGTTTACGAGCATTAATGAGATTCGATAACGGAATATTACATGCTCCAACTGGATTTGGCAAAACAGTAGTTGCTTGTAAATTGATTGCAGAACAGAAAGTAAATACTCTTATAATTGTGCATAATCTAAATTTGTTAAAACAATGGAAGGAAAGACTCACAGAATTTTTAAGTATTGATGATATTGGACAAATAGGTGGGGGAAAGAATAAGATTACAAATGTAATAGATGTTGCAAGCATTAGGACTCTTTGGAATAAAGGAGAAGTAAATGAAATAGTTAAAAATTATGGGATGATAATTATTGATGAGTGCCATCATCTAGCTGCGTTTACTTATGAGACTGCAACTAATAGAGTTAATTCTAAATATGTTTACGGCGTAACAGCTACCCCAAATAGGGAAGATGGTCATAGTCCTATCGTGAAAATGCAATGTGGCAATATTAGGTATGAAGTAGATTTCAAAAAGTTTAATAAGGATTTAGGGATACCGATGAAGGTAATTGTTAAAGAAAATATTTTAAACTTTGTCGATTCAATGATAACTGATTACACTATAAATGAAATTAACAATTTAATTGTGAAAGATATAATTAGAAGTGAAAAAATATTAAAAGACATAATTGTGGAATTTAATAGTGGCAAGAACATACTTGTTTTAACTGAACGAATTGAACATTTAGAATACTTAAAGATGAAATTGTCCAATATAACCGATAATTTATTCGTTTATCAAGGAGGACTCGGTAAGAAGACTTTAAAAAAATATGATGATGATAAAAAACAAATACTAGAAAACGATGACAATAAAATAATTCTTGCTACAGGCTCATATATTGGAGAAGGATTTGACGATTCAAAACTAGATGTATTATTTTTAACAATGCCAATTTCAGGAATAACAAAAGTTACACAATATACAGGAAGACTTCATCGAAAGGATAATAAAAAACACGATATAACAATTTATGATTATGTAGATAAAAACTTCAAACAAACTAGAAATATGTTCGAAAAGAGAAAAAAGACTTATGAAAAGTTGGGTTACGAAGTTGACTATGATAGCAATTTGGTGTTGTTATAACTATAATTTTGATATCTATAATTTTGATTTAATGAAATATAAATTCATGTTATAATTGATATGTAAATTGATCTTGTAGTTTAATAAACGTATTATCCGGTTTTTTCAGATGTGTTGGATAATCGCTCCAAAAAAATGAGGACCAGATATTTTCCTTTTTTGTTTTACATGTGTCAGTGACAAAAACAGTCTAATTAGACTGTCTCTTTTCTTTATTCAGTAAATTATATAATAATATTCCACCATATAATATTGATATGTATATGGTATTATAATCTATAAATAAACCACTAGAGTTAGAATTAAAACTATATACATCTTCTACTGTTCCTATAGGAATCATTGGGTCAAATTTATCCCTTAAGAATATCATTAAGATAACAACATTTGCTAATAGAAACATAGTGTTGTATTTCTTATTATTGACTATATTGTTCTTCTTTTTTATTTGAATAATATTAATAATCATTAAAACAAACACAATAACAGAACAAATAGTCAATCTAATAAAACTAAAATCGTATATGTGGATATAGGAACTAAATAGTATAAGGGCATTTACGATAAATAAAGCATTATTAATTATTTTAAGAGTTTTATTCATTATTATCACCACCTATTTGAAGTGCTTGTTGAACGATATAATTATCTTTAACAATATAATAATTAAAACTATAGATTCTTGCTAATATTCTAACATTATTTGATTCATAAATGTTAGAATTAAAAATATCACGTGTATTATATTTATATGCTTGAATTACCTCTTGAAATGGGAAATCATTATTATAGGCACTACTTATAAAATCATAGGCATAAACTTCAATAAAGTCATTAACAATCTCATCATATTCGGCTAATATTTTTAATATTCTCATATTTTTACTAATATTTGTTTTAGTATTTAAATCAATCATTAATAAATCTTTTAAATATATTCTTTGTTTTCCTTTATATTTTAATAATTGACTTGATTTAATATTTGCAAGTTCTTCGTTAAAAGCACTCTTAATTTCATCTAGTTCGTCTGCGGTGAATGTTGAATTAGTAAGTTGAGAAAATTTTTCAACATTTGATTCTAATGTTTCAATATTTTCAGCTATACTTACCATTTGATTTTGACTAAAATCATATAAATCGTATTTGTTTAAATATAATATGTGATTTATGTTGGCAATGATTAAGTAGCCACATACTAAAATAACAATACTAAATATAATGTTTGATAATATTTTTTTCAATATACATTCCTCCTATATTAATATTTTATCATGAGTAAAAACAAGAAAACCAAGTTGCAAACAGTGTTGACAACGAGAAATGTAAACAATAATATTAAAAGCACATTATTCCTTATGTGCTTTGGCTTTTTTTATATTAGGTATTTTCTCAACTTGTTCAATTGAATCTACAATTAGGATACTTTGATCAGTGGTTGTGATTTTATAAGAAGTAAGTGCTCTTAATTCATCATATGTTTCCTCAAAAGTTAAAACGTTAGGATGTTTATTAAAGAAAGAAGTTATGTGATTATTTAAAGCACTTTCCCATGTTTCTTTGTATTTTAAACATACATCTAAAGCTATTACTTCGTTTCCTTTAGTATCTTTCTGACATATTTTTATTGTGCATGTGTCAGAGTCCTTAAATCTTATTTCATATATATCTATCATAAAAGCCTCCTATCATATTTATTATAACATTCATATATATTTACTGCAAATAAAAGTAAAAATATTGTCAAATTTTAGCACTCCGTATTTACAAGTGCCAAAAATTATGATAATATTATACTTGAGGAGGGATAGTATGAATTTAATTCCAAGAAGATTATATTTGGATGATTTATTTGATGATTTCCTTATCTCCGGTACCAATAATTTAAAGTGTGATATTTATGAAAGGGATAATACATACTTTGTAGAAGCTGATATTCCTGGTTTCAAAAAGGAAGATATTAAGATTGAAGCCGAAGATGGATATTTAACAATCAATATTTCTAAAGAAGATTCTAAAGATGAAGAAGACAAAAATTATATTCGCCGTGAGAGATATGCTAGTTCATATAAGAGACAATTTTATTTAGGAAATATTGATGAGGATAATATCAAAGCTGAATTTAAAGAGGGAACTTTAAAAATTACGGTACCAAAAAAGGAAAGTCTTCCAAATATAAAGAAAATTGAAATTAAATAGTAAACAGCCTATAAATGGCTGTTTTTTCATAGTTTATTAATATTTTATAGGGCATATGATATATTGACATGGGATAGAAAGAGATGTAAAATTAAAGTGTAATATTATTCTGCATAATAATTGTTTTTCAACCCAAAATTGACATATTTATATATTAATGATATTATAATCGCCAATATCGAGAGGGGGAATTTAAAATGTATAATGAAAGTAGCGGATTTTCAATTCGAAGTTTTATGATAAAAGCAATATTAGTGGTATTATTTGTCTTTTTATTGATGTGGTTAATACCATTTCCTAATATGAAACCTGTATACGACGGCATATTTGCAGATAATTTAAATACTATGAAAATGGCAGCTAAAAACTACTATACGGTCGATAGAATGCCAAAGAACAATGATGAAACAGTTAAGATAACATTAAAAGAAATGCTCACTAATAAACTATTGTTACCAATAAATGATTCTGAAGGTAAGGAATGTGATGAAAATACTTCTTATGTAGAAGTTATGAAAACAGAAAAAGAATATGTTATTAAAACAAGTTTAACTTGTGGTAAGAAGACTGATTATGTTGTTGAACATATTGGTTGTTATGACACTTGTGAGGATTGCAAGATAGTGGATGAGACACCAACAAAACCTGCTAATCCCCAAACACCAGCAAAACCCTCAAAACCAACTGTAACACCAACAAAGCCAACCCAACCAACAGTGACACCAACGAAGCCAGAGACACCAGTCAAACCAATAAAAACGCAAGTTACAGAAATAAAATATTGGAAGGAATCACATTATGAAGATACGGGATATGTGTATTCGCCATTATCTACTACAATAACCGAAAAAGACGGAATTATAAAAACAACTACTTTGCTTCATGCTTATTCCACAAGTATTAATAGAATAGAAAGAAAATCTTTAAATATATATTCTTCAGGTGGTTTATCTGGTGGAAAATATTATTCAAGTCCTATAACATATACCCCAGTTGATTCGACAGGGGCACCAAATCCTAGATTATTAAATTTAGATGGTATGGGAGTATCTAAAAGTGCACAAAATAATGGACCCGATTGGATTAATATGAAAGTAGATAATTATGGGGGATTTAACAACAATTATTATAAAAATGACTATCAAAATTATATTAATACATGTGGTAAATATATGTATTTAGCATATAATTGGGGTGGTTGCAATAATAATTTGAAGGCTTATGATATGCAAAAAAATGCATTAACATATGGCACAGATTTTACTGTTTCTAAACCGACACTTATTTGGGATAACAGTAGAAAAACATATATTGTTGATACATGGGCTTATTCTAATAATAATTTTGGATATCTTCAATACAAAACAGGTGATTATAATTTTTCACATTGGTTTACAGTCAGTTGGAATGATTATGCAACTTATCCGGTAACTGTATATAACTATAGAATAGAAACCTCTTACAAAGAAGAATGGGTTGCCGCAGGATCAACCAGAGAAAAAGAATTAATAAATAGAGGTTATAAAGAAATAAATCGTAAAACATATTATAAATAACACAAAACAGGATTAATATTCCTGTTTTTTTATAATTTATTATGATACACTATAAATAATGAAGAATATAATTTCAAAAAAGGTTGTATAAATTATTTTTTCAATGTTATAATATACTAGAAAGATATATGTGAAAGGTAAATACATTATTAATGTGAAAGGTGATAGTTATGGAATACAAGATAACAACAAGAAATGAAAATGAAACAATTGAACTTGCACAAAATATTGAAGCAGAAAAATTTCCTAATATGGTCATTTGCCTTGAAGGTGATTTAGGTAGTGGGAAAACAGTTTTTACAAAGGGGTTTGCGTCCTCACTTGGAATTGAAGAAGTTATTACATCTCCAACATTTAACATCATTAAAGAATATAAAACGGGGGAGTTGCCTTTATATCATATGGATGTATATCGTCTAAATGGTGATGTAAATAATTTAGGACTTGAAGAGTATTATAAAAAAGAAGGAATTGTAGTTATAGAGTGGTCTGATACAATTTTAGATTATTTACCAAAAGAACGTTTAGATATAAAAATAAAAATAGTTGATGAAGATACAAGAATTTTCATCTTTAAACCTTATGGAAAACAATATGAGGATGTTTGCGAGGCTGTATTATGAAACATCTTTTTATTGATACATCAACAAGGGATTTAACTTTAGCTATTTCATCTTTGGATGAAATTTTTAGTTTAGTATCATCGAATAAAACCAATGAGCATTCAAAATGGGCTCTTGTAAAGTTAAATGAGGCTTTTGAAGAAGCTAAAATGGTTCCTGCTGATATTGATAGAATAATAATAGTAAATGGACCAGGATCTTTTACCGGCATTAGAATAGGCGTAACAATAGCTAAAACATATGCCTGGTCGCTTAAAAAGGATATAATATCAATATCTAGTTTATTAGCAAATGCTATGTCTTACGATGGATATGATTATTATGTATCTATTTTAGATGCAAGAAGGAATCATGTATATGCGGGAATCTATGATAAAGAATATAATGCTATCTTAGATGAACAATATATTAGTATAGATGAATTAAACAATTACATTGAAAAATTATATGGTAATAAAGTAATAGTTGGCGATATAAATATTAATTATGAAGTAAAGCCGATAAAACTAAACATTTTGAAAATAATTAATTATTGTTCGTCACAACCATTAGATAATGTCCATCTGTTAAAACCACGTTATTTAAAAATGGTTGAAGCAGAAGAAAAGAAAAGGGAGGAAGTATTATATGATTAGGGAATATACACCAGATGATATAATTTTTATTGAGCAATTAGGAAAAATTATTAGTAACAATTATAAATTTAAAATTAATCAATTTACTAGATGTTTGATGTATGAACAAGATAAGGTTATAATTGGTTTTATTACTTATACAATTATATATGAAAAAGCAGAAATAATTGATTTAGTAGTTGATAGTAATCATCAAAAAAATGGTGTAGGCTCAGCATTAATAAATGCTGTTATTAAGGAATGTACAGATAAAAAATGTGAAAATGTAACGCTTGAGGTTAGGGTTGGAAACCAGAAAGCTATTTCTTTTTATCGTAAACATGGATTTAGGGAAATATCGATGCGTAAAAGTTATTATCACAATAATGAAGATGCTTTGGTTATGATAAAGATGGTGAATTAATGAAAGATGTTTATATTCTTGGAATTGAATCTAGTTGTGATGAAACGAGTGCTAGCATTGTAAAAAATGGATGTGAAGAGATAAGCACAGTTATTTTATCCCAGATGGATATTCATAAGGATTATGGAGGAGTTGTCCCTGAGATAGCTAGTCGCAATCATGTTGAAAATATTACTATGGTTATAGAAGAAGTTCTAAATAGTGCTAAGATGACGATGGATGATGTTGATGCTATAGGTGTAACTTATGGACCTGGTCTTATTGGATCGCTATTAATAGGTGTCCAAGCTGCCAAAACGTTATCATTCATTCATAATAAACCATTGATTCCTGTTCATCATATAGCGGGGCATATATATGCTAATAAACTAATAAATGACTTAAAGTTTCCTTTATTAGCACTAGTAGTGAGTGGGGGACATACAGATTTAATATATATGAAAGAAGACTATTCGTTTGAGAAGATTGGAGGCACTTTAGATGATGCTGTTGGTGAAGCATATGATAAGGTTGCTAAAGTAATGGGGCTTGAATATCCTGGGGGACCAGTTATTGACAAATTATCATTACAAGGTGAAGATAGGTATGCTTTACCAACACCACTCGATGATGATAGTAATAATTTTAGTTTTAGTGGA
>CAZQOT010000008.1:0-23615 GCA_964595115.1 uncultured Muribaculaceae bacterium
AGTATTAAGAGCATCTAGATTAAAAATTGTGTTAGATGAAAGAATAAAATTAAAAAAGATATAAAATATCTTTTTTTAAATCTAAAATTATGATATAATTATTATGTCGTATAGGTATACCAAAAAACTATTTAAATTAAAATTCAGTGGGTATAAGAGGTTTAAAATGAATATTACAAAAATAGAACTACATAATTTTAGAAATTATTTAAATTGTAAAATTGATAAATTTTCTAGATTAAATATTATAATCGGGCAAAATGGTGTAGGTAAAACTTCAATTTTGGAATCAATATATCTAGGAAGCCTATCTAAAACGTTTAAATCTAATGATGATACAACAATGATAAAGAATGGAACGGACGTTTTAAAAATTAAAATATATTATTATGATAATGTTAAAAATAACATTTTAGAATTGGTACTTTCAAAAAATGGTAAGAAAACTAAAATTAATGATTATTCATTAAAAAAACTTAGTGATTTTATTTGTCAATATAAAGTTATTTTTCTTTCACCAGATGAATTAAAAATTATTAAAGCATCACCAAGTGTTAGAAGAAATTATTTAAATATACAAATTTCACAATTAAATAAGGAATATATTACATTATTAAATAGTTATAACTTACTAATAAAAAATAAAAACGACTTTTTAAAAAAATTATTGTTTAATAGTAATTTAGACACTAAATATTTGGATATTGTTGATGAGAAACTTGTAGATCTTGGACTAAAAATATTTAATTTTAGGAAAGATTACATTGATAAAATAAATGAAAATATTGATAAGTATTTTAAAATATTTAATGAAAATTATAATTTATCTATTAAATATATTTCTGATTTTAATATAAATGATAAGGAAAAATTAGTGTCAATATTAAAGAAAAACAGAGTAAAAGATATAAATCTAGGATTATCTTCTTTAGGAATTCACAGAGATGATTATGATTTTATACATAATGATTTGAATTCTAAAGAATATAGCTCACAGGGGATACAAAAACTTATAATATTATCGATGAAAATAGCAGAAATAGATGTTTTTACAAAGTATTATAATATTGAACCAATCTTATTATTGGATGATTTATTTAGTGAATTGGATAATAATAATAAAAATAAGATTTTTAAATTATTAGATAAAAATCTTCAAGTTTTTATTACTACTACAGATATAAAAAATATAAATAAAAAAATAGTAGATAAGGCTAAAATATATGATTTAGATGAAAGGAAAAAATATGAAAAATGAATATACAGAAAATGATATACAAGTATTAGAAGGTTTAGAAGCTGTAAGAAAGAGACCTGGAATGTATATAGGAACAACTGGTTCAAGAGGATTACATCATTTGGTTTGGGAAATAGTTGATAATGCCGTTGATGAAGCTTTAGCTGGATATTGCGACGATATTGAAATTATAATAGACAAAAGCAATGTTTTAACTGTAAAAGATGATGGAAGAGGAATACCAACAGGGGTTCACTCTAAAACGGGGATTTCAACCGTTGAAACTATATTTACAATCCTCCATGCGGGTGGAAAATTTGGCGGAGGCGGATATAAGGTATCTGGAGGGCTACATGGGGTAGGAGCTTCAGTTGTTAATGCTTTAAGTGAGTTTTTGGAGGTTAAGATATATAAAGAAGGGAAAGTATACTATCAACGCTTTGAAAAAGGTGGTAAAGCAGTCGAGCCTTTAAAAATTATTGATGAATGTTCAATGGATAGAACAGGAACAGATGTCACGTTTAAAGCGGATCCTGAAATATTCACTGAAACAACCGAATATGATTATGATATTTTAAAGACAAGAATAAGAGAATTGGCGTTTTTAAATAAAGATATTCAATTCACTTTGATAGACGATCGTAATGATAGAAAGAAAGAGCAATTCTTATATCATGGTGGCATAGTTGAATATGTTGAAATGATCAATAAAAATAAAAACCCAATTCATGACAGTGTTGTGTATTTTGAAGGAATCGAAGACAATATTTCTCTAGAAGTAGCACTTCAATATAATGATGGTTATAATTCAAACACTTACTCTTTTGTAAATAATATAAATACATATGAGGGTGGAACACATGACGAAGGGGTTAGAAGGGCCCTAACAAGGGTTATAAACAATTATGCTAAGAATGCAAATATATTAAAACCAAATGATGAAGCCCTAACAGGAGATGACGTCAAAGAAGGATTGACGATGATCGTATCGTGTAAACATCCCGATCCCCAATTTGAAGGGCAAACAAAAACTAAATTAGGCAACACCGAAGTCAGAAAAATAGCAGATAGCGTATTTTCCGGAGGGTTTGAACGCTTCTTATTAGAAAACCCAGATCAAGCTAGAATTATCATTGACAAAGCAATGACAGCCGCTAGGGCAAGAGTTGCAGCTAAAAAGGCAAGGGAATTAACAAGACGAAAGGGTGGATTAGAATTAACCAATCAGTGGGGTAAATTGACCGACTGTTCTTCAAAAAATGCTACCGTTTCTGAGATTTTTATTGTTGAAGGTGATAGTGCGGCTGGTCCTGCAAAGCAAGGGCGAGACTCAAAAACTCAAGCAGTATTACCTATAAGAGGAAAGATATTGAATGTAGAAAAAGCAAGATTAGATAAAGTTTTAGGAAACGAAGAAATAAGAAGTTTAATTACAGCTTTTGGAACGGGGATAGGTGATGAATTTGATATCACAAAACTTAGATATCACAAGATTATTATAATGACCGATGCCGATGTGGATGGAGCTCACATCAGAACCCTATTACTTACTTTTTTCTATCGTTATTTTAAACCATTGGTTGAACAAGGACATGTTTATGCTGCTCAACCACCACTTTTTAAAATTACTCATGGAAAAACAAGCAAATATGTTTTAAATGAAAAAGAAAGAGATCAATATATTGAAACGTTATCTCCGAATACAAAATATGAAATCGTTCGTATGAAAGGTTTGGGTGAGATGGATTCAATAGAACTTCGCGAAACTACTATGCATATTGATTCGAGAACACTAATCAAAATAAATGTAGAAGATGCTATTCTTGCTGATGAAACATTCCAAATTCTAATGGGCGAAGAAGTAGAACCAAGGCGTAAATTTATTGAAGAAAATGCATTAAACGTCAAGAATTTGGATGTTTAGGAGGTGCAATATGAATAATGATAAAGATAAAATAATTGATGTTAATATATCTAGTGAAATAAAAACTTCGTTTCTTGATTATTCTATGAGTGTCATTGTAGCAAGAGCGATACCTGATGTTAGAGACGGTTTGAAGCCAGTTCATCGACGTATTTTATATACAATGTATGAAGAGGGAATGATGCCTGACAGGAAACATCAAAAAAGTGCCAATGCAGTTGGGGCGGTAATGGGACATTATCATCCTCATGGTGATTCAGCAATATATGAGAGTATGGTAAGAATGGCACAAGAATTTACTTATAGACACACACTAGTTGATGGTCATGGTAATTTTGGTTCAATTGATGGAGACAGCGCAGCAGCATCACGTTACACGGAGGCTAAATTATCAAAAATTTCAATGGAATTACTACGAGATTTAAATAAAGAAACGGTCGATTTTATTGATAATTATGATGGGCAAAGAAAAGAACCGGTTGTCCTACCTTCACGCTTCCCAAATATTTTAGTAAATGGAAATATGGGGATAGCAGTTGGTATGGCAACAAACATTCCACCACACAATTTAGGAGAAGTAATTGATGGATGTATTGCGTACATTGACAACAACGATATATCAGTTATTGAATTAATGCAGCATATTAAGGGCCCAGACTTTCCTACAGCAGCATCTATTTTAGGCAATAGCGGAATAAAAAAGGCTTATGAAACAGGAAAAGGGTCAATTACCATTCGATCAAAAGTAACCATTGAAGAACATAATGGAAGAACTCATTTAATTGTGACCGAATTGCCTTATCAAGTAAACAAGTCCGATTTAATTAAAAAAATAGCCGAATTGGTTAGAGATAAGCAAATTGATGGAATAAGTAATCTTGAAGACGAGTCAGCTTTAGAAGGAATTAAGATAGTAATTGAAGTAAAAAAAGATTACAATGCTAATGTTTTATTGAATAATCTATATAAGCATACGCAATTGCAGACTTCATATGGTATTAATTTATTAATGCTGGTTGATGGGAGACCAAGAACTTTGGGATTAATAGAAATACTAAAATATTACGTCGATTATCAAAAATCAATAATAATACGTAGGACAAGATTTGATTTAGACAGGGCTAAAAAAAGAGAACATATTTTAGAGGGTTTAAAGATTGCACTAGATCATATCGATGAAATAATTAAGATAATAAAAAGTTCAAAAGATGACAGTGTAGCGAAAGAAACAATGATGAATAAGTTTGGTCTTTCAGAGGTGCAATCGGAAGCTATTCTTGAGATGAAACTTAGGAGATTAACGGGTCTTGAAAGAGAAAAAATAGAGGAAGAATTAGCTGGATTGTTGGCATTAATAAAAGAATTGCAAGAAATTTTAGCTAGTGAAGCTAAAGTCCTAGAAATAATTAAAAATGAATTATTGGAAATAAAAGAGAAATATAGCAATGATAGAAGAACCAAAATAGACATGTCATCTATCGAATATATTGAAGATGAATCTTTAATTCCGGTAGAAAGCATTATCATAACGCTAACAAATAAAGGATATATTAAAAGAATCCCTGCCGATACATATAAACTCCAAAACAAAGGTGGAGTTGGGGTAAAGGGTATGACTACCAATGAGGAAGATTTCGTTCAAAATTTGACGACAATGACGACCCATGACTACGTTCTATTTTTTACTAATAAAGGAAAAGTTTATAGAGTGAAGGGTTATGAAGTCCCAGAATTTAGCAGGCAAGCAAAAGGATTGCCAATAATTAATTTGCTATCAATTGAAAAGGACGAGATAGTTAATTCTATGTTATTTATTTCAAAGGACGACAACGAAAACCAATTAATTTTTGCAACTAGAGATGGATTTACAAAGAGAGTTAATATGTCAGAATTTGAAAACATAAGAGCTAGTGGCAAAATAGCTATTACATTAAAAGAAGGAGACGAATTAATCGGTGTTAGAAAAACAACAGGTTCCAGTGAAATTATGTTAGCTTCTTCAATTGGACGTATGGTAAGGTTTGAAGAACAAGAAGTTAGAATCATGGGACGCACGGCATTAGGGGTAAGAGGAATTAATTTAGGGAATGCTAAATGCGTAGGTATTGAGATAGCTGAAAAAGACAAAGGGGTTCTTGTTGTAACTGAAAACGGATATGGGAAAAGAACTCCAGTTGAAGAGTACCGTGTAACGCATAGGGGAAGTAAAGGCGTAAAGACATTAAACACTACAGAAAAGAATGGAAACATTATTTCGTTTAAAATAGTGGATGATGATCAAGATTTGATAATTATCACCGATAGTGGGATGCTTATTAAGATTCCGATATCTCAAATTTCGGTTATGAGCAGAGTTACGCAAGGGGTAAGATTAATAACACTAAAAGATAATCAAAAGGTTGCTACTGTGTTTAATGTAATCAAGGAAGAGGAAAATGAATGTGAGGAACAAGAAGAGAGTGTATAACTCTCTTTTATGTTCCACGTGAAACATTTTTGCAGACTATGTTCCACGTGAAACATAGCAATAAACTCTATTTGCTAACAAAATATTTCCCGGGAAATATTTTTAAAATACTATTTGTACATTTTTTTAGTTGTATTTTATAAATAAATATTGTATATTATTAATGACACAACAATAATATTGGAACCAGGTCAGATTCGGAAGGAAGCAGCCTTAACAATCCCTTATTGTGTGTGTCATTTTTTTTGGAGAAAGAAGTTGATAAAAATGGACGAAAAATATATGCGCATAGCCTTAGAACAAGCCAAAAAAGCTTATAATAACAACGATGTACCAGTAGGCGCAGTGATAGTAAAAGATAAAAAAATAATTGCAAAAGCATATAATAAAAAAGAAAAAACAAAAGATGCAACGGATCATGCCGAAATACGCGCTATAAAAAAAGCGTGTCGGCGAGTTAATGATTGGCGTTTGATTGGATGTGTTATGTACGTTACTTTAGAGCCGTGCGTTATGTGCATGGGAGCTATAAAACAAGCCCGAATTGAAAAAGTGTTTTACGGGGCTCCTTCAATTAGGGAAGAAGAAGTTTCAAATATTAATTTAATTGGGAATATATTGGAAAAGGAATGCTCCAATACTCTAAAAACATTTTTCCAAGATAAAAGAAACGTGTGAAAAATCTTTATGCCTAGCATTATACATGTTATAATATAATTGACATGATGGAAGGGTGAGATAATGACATACAAAGCACTATATAGAAAATATCGACCAAACGATTTTGAATCAATTGTTGGTCAAATGGCAATTGTAAAAACGTTACAAAATATTGTAAAAGAAAACAAAATAAGTCATGCTTATCTTTTTAATGGACCTCGAGGAACAGGAAAAACGAGTGCTGCAAAAGTTTTTGCTAAAGCTATAAATTGTCTTGAACCGAGCAATGGAACGCCTTGTGGAAAATGTGTTCTTTGTAAGCAAATAGAGAATGAGGAAGTTAATGATATTATAGAAATAGATGCTGCATCAAATAATGGTGTCGATGAAATTAGAGATCTTAAAGGTAAGATTAATTTAGCTCCAACCTGTTGCAAATATAAGGTGTATATAATTGACGAAGTTCACATGCTGTCAATCGGAGCATTTAATGCCTTATTAAAAACATTGGAAGAACCACCACATCACATTGTTTTTATATTAGCAACAACCGAGATGCATAAATTACCCTTAACAATCATTTCGCGCTGTCAAAATTTTAATTTCAAAAAAATAACTGAAGATCAAATGAAAATAAGATTAAGGTATATAATTAGCCAAGAGAATATAAAAATTGAAGACGCTGCTATTGACATGATAGTTCGTTTATCAGATGGTGGAATGAGGGATGCAATAGGTTTACTTGAACAACTATTTTCTTTCACAAACAATGATATAAAGACGAAGGATGTTGAAATGATAAGTTCTTCGATTCCAAGGGGACAAATTGTAGATTTAATAAAGGATATTTTTCATTCAGATATTGAACAACTTTTCGAAAAAATAGAATCTTTTTATCAAGATGGTAAAGATTTTATTAAGATAACTGAAGACTTAATGATATTCCTAAAGGATGTTCTATTGTATAAAAAATCACCAAAATATTTTGATAAAATTAGTAATTATGAAGTAAGTGAGTACAAAGAATTAATTGATGAACTAAATGAGGATAAAATATTTTTTGTTATTAGTGAATTTAGCAAAGCAATTGGAGATTTAAAAATATCCAATCATCCAAAAATAATTTTCGAAATAATGTTGTTAAAATTAATTGATAAGAAGAAAGAGTTTTTAAATAATTGTGAAGCGAAAACAAATGATGGTAATAAAAATGAAACTAGTATTGAGGAAGATGAACAAGTAGACGTGCATAGCGAGGATGAACCAACTAATAAGAAAGCAATTGAAAGTGAACACAGTGGGGATGAAAATAATAATATAAAGGTTGAAAAAGAAGATCAAAACAAAATGGAAGAAACTGATAAATTGTTGCCTAAGGTTGATATCTCAATGTATAAAAAAATATTGATAAACAACACTTTAGCAGAAGCTGATAAAAAATTATTAGCTGATATAAAAAATAAGTGCGAACAATTACAAACTTTCGTAATAAACAAAGATTTCAAGCAAGTTGCGACAATTTTGCTTGATGGAAATATTGTGGGGGTGTCTTTTAAAACAATTATATTTACGTATCCCTATGATGTTATGGTTGAAAAAGCAGATGAGGCGCTAGATGAAATTGAAAAATTAATTGAAAACATTGTTGGAACAAAAATGGGAGTTATTAATATATTAAAAGAAGATTGGTTGCAGATTAGGCCATATTATATTAAATTAGTTAAAGAAAAAGGCAAAATAGATATATTGGATGAAATAAAACAAAATAAAGAAAAGGGCAAAATAAAGAAAAAGAGTAAAGAAATTGAAACTGCTATTAATATGTTTGGTGAAGATATAATAGAAATAAAATGAAAGGATGATAAATTATGAATATTCAAGCAATGATGAAACAAGCACAAAAATTACAACAAGAAATGATGAAATCAAAAAGTGAAATTGATGCTAAAATATTTCCCGGGAAATATTCCTTTGTCGAAGTTGAGGTTAATGGAAAGAAAGAGTTATTAAAAGTAATTATTGATAAAAACGTAAAATTAGGCGAAGAAGATATTGAAATACTTCAAGACATGATTGTGCTAGCTGTTAACGACGCGTTAAAAAAAGTTGATGTTGAAATTGAAAGTAAGATGGGGAAATATGGCTCAGGCTTATCGGGGTTGATATAAAATGGCATATCCAAGAAGTTTAAACACCCTAATAAATAACTTTAAGGAATTACCAGGAATTGGTGAAAAAACAGCTGAACGTATGTCCCTTGCTATGTTAAATTTTGATAAAAAACAACTGGATGCTTTTGCTAATGCTGTCTTAGACGTAAAAAACAAAATAAAGAGATGCAGCAAATGTTATAATTTATCAGAAAGCGATTTATGTGATATATGCACTGATGCTTCTAGAGAAAAAGAAGTGATTTGTGTTGTCGAAGATGTGAGAAGTGTTTTTCTTTTTGAAAAAAATGGAATTTTTCATGGGAGATATCATGTTTTAAATGGGTTAATCTCCCCTATGGATGGTATTGATCCAAGTGATATAAATATTGGAATGCTATTAACACGTGTTAAAGAGAATAACATTAAGGAAGTAATCATGGCTATTAAGCCTTCATTAGAGGGAGAAGCAACCTCTTTATATATTTCTAAAAAATTAGAGGGTGTTAATGTTGTTGTTTCTAAAATTGCTCATGGCATCCCAATGGGAGCTGACATGGAATATATTGATGCCATAACTTTAGAGACGGCTATATCTGATCGCAAAAAGATTTCATAAAGGCCAGTCCATTTCATATAATTAAGTGAGGTGGACAAAGAATGGCAAAAAAAATATTTTCAGTATTAAAAAAAATAGTGTTAGGTGGTTTTATTTTATATGCCTATAACTTAATGGCAGCGCCTTTAAATCTGCTCATACCTATAAACTTAGTTACATTAGGTATTATCGGTATTTTTGGTCTTTCTGCTATTCCATTTTTAGCTTTAATACTAATTGTTGTATATTGAAGGGAGGTTGGACAATGTTAGATGATTATAAAGAAGGACAACCTATTGTTTATAATATTTTGTTAAATGCAATGAATAATCAAAAAATATCACATGCTTATCTTATATCTTCTGATAATATTGAAATATCAAACGAATTTGCTCTTTCTTTTGCTAAATCACTAATATGTCCAGAAAATAAAACAAACCAAAGTGGTTGTGCAAAGTGCTCCCTCTGTTCCCGAATTGAAAATAATAATTTTCCCGAATTAAAGAAAGTTGAACCTGATGGCTTATGGATAAAGAAAGAACAATTATTAGAACTACAAGAAGAATGTGGAATGAAACCTTTGGAAGGTAACAAAAAAGTATATATTGTTAATCAAGTTGAGAGATTAAATAAGCAAGCAGCAAATAGTATTCTAAAGTTTTTAGAGGAGCCAGAAGCAAATATTATAGCATTACTAACAACAAGTGATATACACAATGTATTACCTACTATCGTTTCACGTTGTCAAATACTTAATTTAAATAATAATCATCAAAACAAGGCGAAATTAGTAGAATTTGATAATGTACCAAATAAAACTCTTTTAAAAATAGGTAATATATATTGTAATGATAAAAACGATTTACATAATTATGTTAACAATGAAGAAAACGCAAAAAAAATAGAAGCAGTTATTTTTTATATTAAAAAGTATGAAGCATTAGGTTTGGATGTTTTAACTGAATCCAAAAAGAGTTGGAATGATTATTTCAAAGACAAGGAAGACTATATATGGGCTTTTGATATAATGGCTTTATTTTACAAAGATGTTCTTAATTTAGTGTATAATAAAGAATTAGAACTATTTGATTACTACAAAGAGGTTATTGAATTTGTCTCATCAAAAAATGATATAGGTGACATTTTACACAAGATGCAAAAAATATTGCTAGCAAAAGAGAAAATAAAATATAATATAAATTTAAATTTATTAATGGATAAATTAATATTGGAAATAGAAAGCAGGTGATAATATGATAGATGTAGTTGGCGTTAGTTTTGAAGAAAACGGGCGAATATATTACTTTGCTCCATCAGGCTTTGATGTTAGTGAAAAAACAAATGTCATTGTTGAAACGGAAAGAGGACTCCAATTTGGAACAGTTGTTATAAGTAATACCAAAATCAAAAAAGATAATCTTAATTTACCATTAAAAAAAGTGATAAGGATTGCAACAGAAAGTGATTTGGAAACTCATCAACGTAATTTGAAGGATAATTATAAAGCTTTTGAAGATTGTAAAAGATTAATTGAAAAACATAATTTGAACATGAAGTTAATCGATGCAACCTTTACATTTGATCGTAAGCAGTTATTGTTTCATTTTACAGCTGATGAGCGAATTGATTTTAGGGAATTAGCTAAAGAATTAGCCTCTATATATAAAACAAGAATTGAATTAAGACAAATAGGAATTAGAGATAAGGCCAGGTCAGTCGGTGGAGTTGGACCTTGTGGAAGAATGCTATGTTGCACGAGTTTTTTATACGACTTTGATAGTGTTTCTATCAACATGGCCAAAAATCAAAATATTGCTCTTAATCCGAGTAAAATAAATGGTTCATGTGGTCGACTATTGTGTTGTTTAACTTACGAAAATGATACTTATTTAGAAGGAAAAAAAGGCTTACCTGAAGTAGGCCAAATAGTTAAGGTGAAAGAAGGAACTGGAAAAGTAGTATCAGTTGAACCCTTAGTTGGTAAATATCATGTTGAAATCCCTGATGTTGGCGTAGTGGTGGCTGAAAAATAATGGAAATACAAAATTATTTGCTCAACTATGGTGATTTAAAGATAATACAAAACACAAAATGGTTTAATTTTTCACTTGATTCAGTTTTACTTGCAAATTTCATCACTATGCGAAAGAGGGCAAGGATGATAGCTGACCTAGGAACAGGAAATGCTCCAATTCCATTAATTTTATCTACTAAAACAAATGCTACCATATATGGTTTTGAGATACAAAAACCCGTATTTAATTTAGCACTTAAAAGTGTAAAAATGAATCATTTAGAAAACAAAATTAAAATAATAAACGAGGATATAAAAAGGATTGATCAATTATTTGAAACTGACACATTTGATGTCATTACTTCTAATCCGCCATATTTTAAATTAAATGGTGATAGTTTGATAAATGATAATGAATATAAATCTATTGCAAGACATGAACTATCCATGACTTTAGATGATGTTTTAAGGGTATCCAAAAAGCTACTTAAAAACAATGGCTTATTAGGGCTTGTTCATCGCCCTGAACGTTTATTGGAAATATTGGAAAAAATGAGGCAATATAATATTGAACCCAAAAAAATTCAATTTATATACCCCAAAGTTAATTCAGATTCTAATATAGTATTAATTGAAGGAACTAAAAATGGTAAGCAGGGGTTAAAGATATTACCTCCTTTAATTGTTCATGAAGATAATGGAGATTATACAGATAAAGTGAAAAATATGTTTGGGGGTGATAATAATGGGCCAAAAGAGTTATGATAACAATCCTACTCTATATTTAGTTCCAACCCCTATTGGCAATTTAGAAGACATTACATTACGAGCTATCAACATTTTAAAAGAAGTAGAAGTAATATTCTGTGAAGATACAAGGGTTACTGCTTATTTACTCAATCACTTGAACATAAAGAAAAGACTTTTTTCATCTCACGAACATAATGAAGAAAAAGCAAAGGAAAAAATGTTAAATTATTTAGAAAATGGCAAGTCTATTGCATTAGTAACTGATCGAGGGACACCGATAATAAGTGATCCAGGGTATAAATGTGTGACATATATTATTGAAAAAGGATATAATGTAGTTGGCTTACCAGGGCCTACTGCATTAATTCCAGCTTTAATAACATCTGGTCTTGAGCCCCAACCCTTTTTGTTTTATGGGTTTACTAATAATAAGGGTGGAAAACGCAGAAAAGAATTAGAAACATTAAAAGACTATCCTTTTACTATAATATTTTATGAAACACCACATCGTCTTTTGGAGATGCTAAAAGATATGCTAAGTATCTTTGGCAATAGAAAAGCAGCACTTGTAAGAGAAATATCCAAAACCTATGAGGAAATTTATAGAGGAACAATAGAGTCCATAATAGAAGATGCGACCAATGTAAAAGGAGAAATGGTTATAATTGTGGAAGGTAATAAAGAACAAAAAGGATCTGATTTAACCCCGCTTGACCATATTAATAAACTTATAAGTGAAGGTAAAACTGAAAAAGAAGCGATTAAAACAGTATCTAAAATACATGAAATGGACAAAAATGAGTTATATAAAGAATATCATACAAGGAAGTGATGATAATGAAGCTAATTGTTGGTCTTGGTAACCCTGGAAAAGATTATATAGAAACAAGACATAATGTGGGTTTTATGGTTATTGATGAAATAGCAAAACATCATAATGCCATATTTAACAAGCAAAAAGGAGCCTTATATGCTCAAATATTAATAGATGATGAAAAAGTGACGCTATTAAAGCCCCAAAAATATATTAACTTATCAGGAGAAGTCATACTTGATTTCATTAACTATTATAAAATAGATATGAAGGATGTTCTAATAGTAAGTGATGACCTTGATTTAAACATTGGTTCTTATAAATTGAAAAGTAAAGGTAGTTCGGGGGGACATAATGGTCTTAAGAATATAGAACAAAACATAGGAACTGTTGAATATCAAAGGTTAAAAATAGGCATTTCTAATAATAAGAATATCGAAACAAAAGACTATGTTTTGGGAAAATTTTCAAAAGAGCAAAAAGAGGTTATTGAAGGAGTAATAGACAAAGCTGTAAGCATAGTAAATGATTTTGTTAAGATAGATTTTTTAAATCTTATGAACAAATATAACGGTTCATCATAGGAGAGGAAATGAAAGCAATAGAGCAATTGTTTAGAAAGTATGAGCATGGGAAAATAGGGTTATCGGGTCTGACTGATGACCTTTTAGCCGTTTATTTAAAAAAACTTCACGCTAATAGTAATAGAGATATATTAGTTTTGACTAATTCATTGTACGAAGCAAACAAATTACAGCAGTTAATTATAAATGAGGAATCCAACACTTTATTGTTTCCAATGGACGACTTTCTAACGAGCGAAGCACTTGCCATCAGTCCGGATTTGAAAGTAAGCCGTTTAGAAACAATCAATACTATTGTATCATCCAAAACAAATCAAATTGTAGTCACCCATTTAATGGGCTATTTGCGCTATTTGCCCAAAAAAGAAGAATGGCAAAAAAGTATTATTAATTTAGTTAAAGGAAAGACATATAAAAAGGAAGAATTGATAAAATTACTATATAAAATAGGTTATATCAATGAATCTTTAGTTACTAAAACAGGAGAAATGGGGACAAGGGGTTATATAGTTGACATATTTCCCATTAATGAAGCTAATCCTATTAGAATTGAGTTTTGGGGAGATGAAATAGATTCGATTCGTTATTTCGATTTAGATACTCAACTATCAATAAATGAAATAGAAAAAATAAGCATATTTCCATTTGATGAGTTTATTGCAGATGACGTTCCAAATGAAGATAAAAAACAAAAATATTTACCTTTATATACTAAGGTCAGCAAAATAAGTGAGTACTTAAATGATCCTTTAATTGTATATATTGATTACAATCAAATAAAGAATGCATACTTAATGGCAAGGGAAGAAATATTTAATTATCATGCTGATCACGATAGCTCAAAAGAAACATCATACATGCACTTCTTTGAAGAAATAAATTATGAAGATGAAATATATGTAATGAAAACAGATAATATTTTAACTGATATTAAATTAGATTACGTAGATAATTATGAATCTAAAACTACTCAAAAATATGAAGGTAATTATGAACTGTTAAGAGATGATTTAGAAACTTTCATAAGACTTGGTAAGACTGTTGGAATCTGTCTATCTAATATTGAACATCAAAAGGGATTTGTTAAATTATTAGACATGCCTCATGTCATATCTCAAGAAAATCAAATTATTAGCAATAGAATAAATGTTATTCAAAAAAATATTGATAATGGATATTCAATAGGAAATTTTATTATTTTAGGGGAAAACGAATTATTCAAGCATAGGGAAACAAAAGGGGTATATAAGAGTCAGTTTAAGTATGGTACAAAAGTAAGGGATTTATCCAAACTTAGTGTGGGTGATTATGTAGTTCATCAAATTCATGGTATTGGTATATATTGTGGAATTGAAACATTAACCAAAAACGGCATAAAAAAAGATTATCTTTTAATAAAATATAAGGGTAATGATAAACTATACATCCCAGTTGAAAAGATGGATTTGATATGGAAGTATTCCTCTAACGAAGGATTAACGCCTACTGTTCATCAATTAGGGGGGGTAGACTGGCAAAAAACTAAACTTCGTATTAGAAAAAGGATTCAAGATATTGCCGATAAATTATTAAAAACAGCTGCCCAAAGGGAAATGACATCTGGTTTTGCGTTCTCATCTGATAATGAAGAACAAGTGCTATTTGAAAAAGATTTTATTTATGAACCTACTAAAGATCAACTTTTGGTAACAAGACAGATTAAAGATGACATGGAGAAGAAAACACCTATGGATAGACTTCTATGTGGGGATGTTGGTTATGGTAAAACGGAAGTTGCTTTTAGAGCTATATTTAAAGCTATTCAAAATAACAAACAGGCAGCTATTTTGTGCCCTACAACAATTTTATCAAAGCAACATTACGAAAATGCAACAGCAAGATTTAAAAATTTTGCCGTCAATGTAGCATTATTAAATAGGTACACAACTAAATCAGATATTAAAAAGATAATTGAAGGTTTGGAAAAAGGCAATATTGATTTAGTTATAGGAACGCATCGTATCTTAAGCAATGATATAAAATTTAAGGATTTAGGTTTATTAGTTATTGATGAAGAACAACGTTTTGGTGTCACTCATAAAGAAAAGATAAAGCAATATAAGACTAATATTGATGTATTAACTTTATCAGCAACACCTATTCCTAGAACGTTGCAAATAGCAATGTTGGGTCTTCGCAATTTATCACTTATAGAAACACCTCCTATGAATCGTTTTCCAGTTCAAACTTATGTTTTGGAGTATAATGATCATATTATCAAAGATACTATATATAAAGAATTATCTCGTAAGGGTCAAATATTTGTTCTATATAATAAAGTGGCTGATATTGAAGAAAAAGCAACTGAAATAAAGAAATTAGTTCCTGAAGCCAGAATAACATGTGCTCATGGGAAAATGGCAAAACAGAAAATTGAGGATACAATGATGAACTTCATTAATGGTGAATATGATGTTTTAGTTTGTACAACCATTATTGAGACAGGAATTGATATTCCTAATGTCAACACATTAATTATTATTGATGCCGATCGTTTTGGATTAAGTCAGCTATATCAAATAAGAGGCCGTGTAGGAAGAGCAAACAAGATTGCATATGCTTATTTGATGTATAATAAAAACAAGGTATTAAATGAAACGGCTGTCAAGCGACTTGATGTCATAAGAGAATTTACAGCATTAGGCAGTGGCTTTTCTATAGCGTTACGTGATTTATCTATAAGAGGAGCTGGAGATATTTTAGGAAGTGAACAGGCCGGTTTTATAGATAGTGTTGGTATTGAGTTATACTTAAAAATGCTTAATGAAGAAATTTTAAAATTGAAAGGAATTAGTGTTGAAGAAGAAAGTGAACAAGAAACTGAAAAACCACTTATTGATGTAGAAACCCATATTTCTGATACTTATGTTAAAGAAGATGAATTGAAAATTGAAATTCATCAAAAAATAAATAAAATAGATAGTTTAGAAACACTTAATAGTGTAAAAAAAGAAATAGAAGATCGTTTTGGAAAAATTTCTGAAGAACTTCAAATATATATGTATGAAGAATGGTTTGAAAAAATAGCTAAAGAAAAAGGCATTGAACAAGTAAATCAATCAAAAAATTATGTAGAATTAGTTTTATCAAAAGAACGAAGTAACGATTTAGTTGTTAACGATTTATATTCAAGAGCACATAGTATCTCTAAAATGTTTCGTCTATCGTATAAGAATAATCGTATAAGAATAATATTAGATACAATAAAATTAGATAAGCATTGGTTATATTATGTAATAGAGTTAGTCACAAATATGTAATATTTGTATATTTGTACATTACTTTCGCATACTAAAAATGTTGAAATGAAAGAGAGGTAACAAATGAAAACAACTGGTGTCTCAAGACGAATAGATGATTTAGGACGTATTGTAATACCAAAGGAAATAAGGAAAAATTTAAAAATTAGGGATGGTGAATTATTAGAAATATTAGTTGATAATGAACAAATAATTTTAACAAAACATTCAGCAATGAAGAGTATAAATGATGTTGCCAATCTTTGTATAAATGCTGTTGGGGACATTCTTACGGCTGGTATGGTAATAACGGATAGGGATAAGGTGCTAGCAGCAACTCCCCAATTACGTAAAAAGTATGCTGATAAAGAACTTAGTATTGAATTTATTGAAGCATTCTTAAAACATAATCCAACATTTCAAAAAGAACCCAAGCAAATAAATATTGTTAGCGAAGAGGAAGAGATAAGCACATATTCATCATATCCGATTGTGGCAGATGGGGATGTTGCAGGAACCGTTTTTGTATTGGGTTTCAATGATAAAATCGGTGAAGCTGATGAAAAATGTGCATCATTTATATCAAAATTTTTAGTACAAAATATTATTTAAGGGTGACTATTCACCTTTTTCTTTTGTAATAATAAAATAAATTGGTTATACTATTTAGTATAGGCTTGCGCATTTATAACTAGTGTGATATAATTCATACAACAAAAGTGATGAAAAGGAAGAGAAATAAGTGATTATTATAGAGAGCCCTGGATGGTGGAAAAGGGAATAACACGCTTATGGAAAATGAACCTTTAGCTGTCTATTTAGAAGACCGTATACCGCGTTAAGGATTTGAGAGCACAGTTTTGCTGTGAACTAAGGTGGTACCGCGATAATTCGTCCTTATATTTTATAAGGATTTTTTATTTTAGGAGTGTGATTGGAATGAGAAAATTTGAAAAAATCAGCTACGAGCAATTTGAAAAAGATTTTACCAATTTTGGTGATGATGAAATATACAAAGCTTTAAATATTCCTAAGAGAGGTAGTCAAAAAGCAGCAGGTTATGATTTTTATGCTCCCTTTGCTTTTTCTTTAGAACCAAGGGAAATATATAAAATGCCAACAGGAATAAAAGTTAAAATGAATGATAATGAATTTCTCATGATAGTAGTAAGAAGTAGCGTAGGATTTAAAAACAATGTTCGAATGTGCAATCAAGTAGGGATTGTAGACGCAGATTACTATAATAATGAAGAAAATGAGGGGCATATATGGATTGCTTTTCAAAACGAAGGAACCAAAACATGGGTGATTAACCAAGGAGATAGGGTTGCTCAAGGAATATTTACAAATTATTTAACCGTGAATGCGGAGAAAAAAGTATCTGATATACGCAAAGGTGGTATTGGAAGCACCGACAAAAGGAGAGATAATCATGAATAAAAAATATTATTTAACTACCGCTATAGCATACACTTCTAGCAAACCTCACATTGGTAATACATATGAAATTATTTTAGCTGACGCTATAGCAAGGTACAAAAGATTACAAGGATATGATGTATATTTTCAAACCGGAACTGATGAACATGGACAAAAAATTGAGGAAAAAGCAGCAATAGCCCAAAAAGAACCTCAAGTATATGTCGATGAAATTGCAGAGCAAATAAAAAAAATATGGGATTTAGCAAACACAACATATGATGCATTTGTTCGAACAACTAATTTGGAACATAAAAAGAAAGTTGCCAAAATATTCAAGAAATTATATGATCAAGGCGATATTTATTTAGGAAAATATGAAGGTTGGTATTGTACTCCGTGTGAATCGTTTTTTACTGAATCACAATTAGTAAATGGAAAATGTCCTGATTGCGGCAGGGAGGTTGTATTAACTAGTGAAGAGGCCTATTTTTTAAAAATTAGTAATTATGTTGATCGTTTAATCAAGCATTTTGATGAACATCCGGATTTTATTGTACCAATTTCAAGAAAAAATGAAATAATAAATAATTTTATAAAACCAGGACTACAAGATTTATGTGTTTCAAGGACCTCATTTAAATGGGGTATTCCCGTATCATTTGATGATAAGCACGTTGTTTATGTATGGATTGATGCATTAAGTAATTATATTACGTTCTTAGGATATAACGTTGATGAAAAAAATAATGAAAAGTTCGATAAATTTTGGCCTGCTGACTTGCATATCGTTGGGAAAGATATCTTACGTTTTCATATGATCTATTGGCCAATTATGCTGTTGGCATTAGGATTAGAATTGCCTAAAAAAATATATGCTCATTCATGGTATTTGATGGGTGATGGTAAGATTAGTAAATCTAAAGGGGACGTTATATATGCTGATGATTTAATTAATCAATATGGGCTTGATGCTATTAGATACTATTTGTTAAGCGAAATGCCTTTTGCCAATGATAGCCTTATTGGACACGATTTAATTGTTGAGCGAATTAATTCTGATTTAGCTAATACCTTAGGAAATTTAGTTAACAGGACATTAGCAATGATTAATAAATATTTTGATGGTGAGATTAAAGCACCAGGCAATAAGATAGAGATAGATAACGAACTAATAAAAACAGCTTTAGAAACGGTTAAAATAGTTGATGAAAAAATGGAAGATTTGCGTGTAAGCGAAGCATTGGATGCTATTATAAACTTAGCAAGGAAGTGCAATAAATACATTGATGACACAACCCCTTGGGCATTAGCAAAAGAAGAAGCACAAAAAGAGCGATTAAGTACTGTAATGTATAATTTACTAGAATCAATTAGATTTATAGCAGTTCTATTACAACCTTTTATACCTGACACAGCAAACAAAATATTTGAACAACTTGGTAGTGATGACCGCAGTTTAGAAACGCTAAGTGTTTATGGGGTTTTAAAACCAGCAACAAAGGTGGGAATAGGTGAACCGCTATTTAAAAGAATAGAAAAAAACGAATAAATTGTAAATTTTATTGTAAATAACAAAATACAACATTAAATGCTATTTACTAAAATATCTTTAAGTGCTATCATTTATATTGGAGTAAAGAATGCATTAGAAATCTTTATTGAAAAGGAGATACAAAATGTCACGGGCAAAAATCAACTTTAGGCATTATGTACTTTTGTTTTTAGTAGCGACTATTACGTATTTGATTAGCAATTTATCTCATAATTTTGATTATTTAGATTTTGGATATTTGATAGTAATTGTAATTGTACTTATCCGCTTTTTAAATGTGTGGTTGAGACATTAAAAATTATACTTTTATGGTATAATTTTTTTATGGTGATATTATGCTGATAGATACTCATTGTCATTTAGAAAAAAAAGAATATAAAAATGTAGATGATATGGTAAAAAAGATATTTAAAACCGATGTTAAGATATTGATTGTTAGTGGATATGATGTCAAGTCATCAATAGAGGCAATCAAACTAGCACATCGATATGACAACGTTTATGCAACCGTTGGTTTTCATCCTCATAACATATTGGAGATAAAAGAAACTGATTATAATTATTTTGATGAATGGCTAAAGGATAGTAAAGTAGTAGGAGTTGGAGAAATAGGGCTTGATTATCATTATGATTATGAATATAAAGATAAACAAATGGAAATATTTAAAAAGCAAATAGATATAGCAATCAATTATGGTAAGCCTATTATTGTTCATAATCGAGATGCTAGCAATGATATTTGTGATATTTTAAAAGAAAAAAAAATAGCAGGGATTATTCATTGTTTTAATGATAATTTAGACATGGCCACTAAGTTTATTGGTTTGGGCTTTTTGCTGGGAATTGGCGGAATAATAACTTTTAGGAATAATAAATTAAAAGAAGTAATAAGTAATATTGGACTAGATAATATTGTATTGGAAACTGATGCACCGTATTTGGCACCAGAGCCATTTAGAGGAAAACAAAACAGTTCTCTTAACCTACCGTTAATAGTTGATGAAGTTGCTAAAATAACAAATACAAGTTATGAAAAAGTATCATTAATAACAACGTCAAATGCCTTGAGTTTATTTGACTTAAAGCCTATTATATGATAAAATTATAGTGTAAATTATGAGGTGAAAAAATGAAAAACAAGGTACCCCTTTGGTTTAAGGTGACTTATGTTTTGGCTGTTATTATAATCTTTAATTTCTTCTTACAAAAAGGTGTTGAAGATGAAGTTATAGCTAATGCAAATACAGTTGAAATGCGAAAAGAAGCCTATAATAGTGTTCCACGTAATTTAGCTGATGCTCATGCTATAGACACTTTCATGGGTGAGCTTACTGGTTATGGTTGGGATTGTACTGGCTGCAATGGAACAGTGAACGGTGGCCCAAACAGTGCTAGGCAAGATGTTAGAAATGGAAATATCTATTATAATGACGATACGTTTGGAAAAATAAGAATTGTAGCAGCAGATGAAAAATTTCCTTTTGGAACTGTTGTTAGAGTAATAGCCCCTAAAATATCTGATAATCCTATCGTTGCTATTGTTTTAGATAGAGGAAGTGCCATAAAAGGTCATAGATTTGATTTACTGTATGAAAACGAAGCGGCAACCAAAGTTGTTGGTTTACAGAAAAATGTGAAATATGAAATTTTAAGATATGGATGGTAAGGATTGCTTAGGCAGTCCTTTTATAAAAGGAGAATTTATGAGTGAATTAACGAATATTTTAAGTAAGAATGATTTTAATTTCAAAAAGAAATATGGTCAAAATTTCTTGATGGATCACAATATATTATCCAAAATTGTATCTTATGCTGATATTAAAGAGGATAGTTTAGTTATTGAAATAGGTGTTGGAGCCGGTAGCTTGACCTTTGAGATTGCTAAAAATGCCAAAACTGTTATTGGATATGAGATAGATGAAAAATTAAAACCTATTATTGAAGATAATCTAAAGGATGTTTCAAACACCATAATTATATATGACGATTTCTTAAAAAGAAATATTAAAAATGATATTAAAGACCATAAATACAAATATCTTTATGTAATAGCAAATCTTCCATACTATATTACCACTCCAATTATTAATAAACTCATTGATGATAAAATTGATGTCGATAAAATTATAATTATGATTCAAAAAGAAGTGGCAGACAGATTAAATGCTAAACCTGATAGCAGGGATTATAACTCTTTAACAATTTTTATTAATTATTACTTTAAAGTTTCAAAACTCTTTGATGTAAGCAGAAACGTCTTTATTCCTAAACCAAATGTTGATAGTACTGTTATATTACTGGAAAAAAGAGATACAAAAGTACCAGTAAAAAATGAAAAATTATTTTTTGATTTGGTTAAGAAATCATTTAAGTATAAAAGAAAAAATTTGAAAAACAATTTGAAAGAATTTAATTTAACAAAAATAGAAGAAATTCTAAAAAAATATAATTTAGATTTGACAATCAGAGCTGAACATTTAACGATTGATCAGTTTGCAGATATATCCAATCATTTATAATTAGCGATGTATTTTGTCGGATATAAAATAAGGACGAATAGCATATAATTAATAGGGTGATTATATGCTTTTTAATATTGGCGATTTGGTAACTAGAAAATCTTATAATAATGATATCATTTTTAGAATCGAAGATATTATTGATGATAATGTTATTTTGGTTGGGCTTAATGTTAGATTATGTGCTGATGCAAAGGCAGACGATTTAGAGGTTTATGGAACATCTGAAAATGATAAATTGGATGATGATGATTCGTTTATTGGCAAAATAAATGATTATCTTAATTTAGATCGTGACCAATATTTTTATTTGCCAGGTCGTATATTACACGTCGATGGCGATGCTAGTTACTTGAAAAGATGTCTTAAATTTTACAAGGAAGCCAGCCTAAATGCATATGGTTTATATTTAAATGAAGAGGAAATGCCCAAACAAATAGTTAAGCACCTTGAAGAGATTCAACCTGATATATTAGTTATCACAGGCCATGATGCTTATTATCATAAAAGAACTCAATTGGAAGGTGATGACTTGTATAAGAATACCAATAATTTTATAAAAACAGTAAAGGCTGCTAGAAAATATGAAAATGCGCATGATAAATTAATAATTATAGCAGGGGCCTGTCAGTCTAATTATGAGGCATTGATAAAAGCAGGCGCAAATTTTGCTTCTAGTCCTAAAAGAATCAATATTCATGCCCTTGACCCTGCCATTATTGCCCTCACAATTAGTTTGTCTGATCGCAATAAGGATATAGATTTGCTAGGAATTTTAGAAAAAACTAAATATGGTGTATCAGGTATTGGAGGAGTAATAACCAAAGGAACGATGTATATAGGTTATCCTAGGTAGGTGAATGGAATATGATAGAAAAAATAAAAGAAAAAATGGAAGAGCATATAGGCGAAGAAGTTAAAATAGTTTTCAACAGTGGCCGAAACCGCATCGAGGAATTCAATGCTGTAATAATGCAAGTTTACAATTTTGTTTTCGTTGTTCAATTAAAGAATGATGTTAACGAAGTGAAATCATTTACATACTCCGATATTCTTACTCAAACAATCGAAATATACTACAACAATTAACAAAAAAGGAATAAATTTGACAAAATATGGACATTTTTATTGCTTTTTTTTTATAAATAGTGTAATATGATATTCGTGGAAGTTTATAATTAAGTGGGAGGAAAAGTACATGGAAATTACATCAGTTACAGTTCGAAAATTTGAAAAAGAAAATTCTCGCATGAAAGGTATTGCTTCAGTACTAATAGATGACAGTTTTGTTGTTCATGATATTAGAATTATTGACGGGGATAAGGGTATCTTCATAGCAATGCCAAGTCGTAAGACAGCAACTGGAGGACATAAAGACGTTGCTCATCCAATCAATCCAGAAGTTAGAAAAATGTTTGAAGATGCAATTTTAGAAGAATATAGAAAAACAGAAGCAGAATAAGACTCTATTAATAGAGTTTTTTTCATATTTAGCTATGCTTGTACATATATTTTGGTGGAGGATGATATTATGGACAAGACAGATACAGCACTTACTCATGCAATAACATTAGGCGAGCGTAGCAATTTGGTTATATCTGGTATTAAAAAAATTGATAGTTTTGATAATGAAGAGTTTTTGTTAG
>CAZQOT010000008.1:23625-27834 GCA_964595115.1 uncultured Muribaculaceae bacterium
CATGATTAAAGGCGAAGGGTTAGAAATAATTAAATTAGATACGTATCAAGGCAATGTTAATATTAAAGGGAAAATTAATAGCATGACATATATAGAAGATGTTAAGGGTAAGGAAAAAGAAGATGGCGTTTTTAATAGGCTTTTTAAATAATGTCAATTAATATTCAAATTACGTCCCTTCTTTTTTCTTTACTTTTTGGAGCGCTGTTTTCCCTTTTTTTAAGAATAAATTATAAATATATATATAAAGGCCCAATTGTTTTAAAAATATTAATCAATATAATGTTTGTTACTGATAATATTTTATTATATTTTATTATATTGAAAAGAATAAACAATGGAATTGTTCATACATATTTTTTATTAATGATTTTACTTGGATTTGTCATTGCAGAATATCTATATAAGAGATTATCAATTGCTTTTAAGCATCAAAAGTGATAAAATCACATTATAAGGTGATATAAGTGAAAAAGAAAATATCAGGCAAAACAAAACGAAGAGTAACTTTAATTGTTATGCTAACAATAGGAATATTGGTAGTTTTTTCACTTAATGTATTGAAAATGTTATCACAAATTAATGAAAAGAACTTAGAAGCATCATTTTTGAAAGAAGAAATATTACGACTTCAAGATGAAGAAGCTTATTTAAGGGTTGAAGTTGAAAAATTCAACGATCCAGACTATGTAGCCAGATACGCTAGAGAAAGATATCTATATTCAAAGGATGGAGAGTTTACTATTAAGATACCAGAAGCGCAATAGCGCTTTTTGTTATTAGTAATTGGTGAATAGTTATGATAAAATGTAAGTGGTGATTTTATGAATGTTAATCAGATTAATTCTCTTGTTTTAGCTTATTTAGGTGACGCTATATATGAAGTATATATAAGAGAGTTTTTAATTAAAAGGGGAATAAATAAGGCTAACGATTTACAAAAAGAGGCTGTTCGTTATGTTAGTGCAAAAGCTCAAGCGTTATTATTAAGTAAATTAATTGATAAAAAAATATTGTTTGAAGACGAAATAGATATAATTAAAAGAGCTCGTAATGCTAAGAGTGGGGCTCACCCTAAGAACGTTGATATTGTCACTTATAAACACGCAACCGCATTTGAGGCTTTAATTGGATACTTATATATTTTAAATAAACGTGATAGAATTGATATTATTATGAAAGAAATTATGGGTGACTAATATGATTGTATATGGCAAAAATGTTGTAAAGGAATTGCTTGATAATAATAGAAAAATAGAAAAAGCATATGTTTATGAAGATTTTAATGACAAAAACTTAATTTTAGCTATGCAGAAAAGAAACATTAAGATGGAGTATCTTTCAAAAAGGGAAATGGACAAACTTGTATCTGGATCTCATCAAGGTATAATTGTATCGATACCTGATTACCAGTACTGTAAGTTAGAAGATTTAACTAAAGAGAATAATAATGATTCTTTTGTTGTGTTGCTTGATCATTTAGAGGATCCACATAATTTAGGAGCTATTATAAGAACATGCGAAGCAGCAGGGGTAGATGGTATTATCATTCCCAAAAATAGAAGTGTTGGCGTTAATTCGACTGTTATGAAGGTTAGCGCTGGTTCACTTGATAATATTAAAGTGTGTGAAGTTACAAATCTATCAAACGCAATAAGAGAATTAAAAAATAGAGGGTATTGGATTGTAGGTACAGACATGGATGGCGAGAGAGTCTATAATGAACTAGATTATAATGTGCCTGTTTGTCTAGTTATAGGGAATGAAGGATTTGGGCTATCAAGGCTTGTAAAGGATGCATGTGACTACATTGTTTCTATACCGATGTATGGCAAAATTAACAGCCTTAATGCTTCAGTAGCCGCAGGGATAATGATATATGAGGTGTTAGAAAAAAGAGGAAAGTAGGGATGCTATGATATCGTATGAAGACTATAATGATTTCGAATTATTGTATCTTACATGCGCGGAAAATGAAGAAGCGTATGATATCCTATATAACAAGTATAAACCTTTAGTTGAAATCAAAGCTAAGAAATATTTGCGCTTTGCGCAAAACAAAGGGCTTGATTTTAACGATTTGATGCAAGAAGGAATGATTGGTTTAAGTGAAGCAATAAGAGATTTTAAAACGCAAAAGGAGGTAAAATTCTCAACTTTTGCTAATATGTGCGTTGAAAGACAAATTAATAGTGCTATTACAAAAGCTAATCGTATGAAACATAGGTCATTAAATGAATCCCTTTCATTAGATGGAAAAACAACAGATGACGATAAGTCATTAATTGAGACAATTCTTGACACAAAAGAATTAGATCCAAGCGAATATGTCATTAATTTGGAGACAAAGAAGGAATTTTATGAAGAGGTTAAGAAAAAATTAACATCGTTTGAATTACAGGTTCTAATGCTTAGAATAAAAAATTATGACTACAAAGAAATAGCTGCTAAATTAAATAAAAGTTATAAGTCTATTGATAGTGCTTTGCAGAGAATAAAAAATAAATTAAAGGGAATATTTAAAATAAATAAATAAGATACTTAACATGCTTTGTATGTATTTAGGTGATGTGATATAGTTATTTTTTATCACTTGAATCCTTATAACCTTTATTAATTGCCGCGAAGATAGTGATTAAGCTTTTTTGGTAATGTTACACAGTGACTTATTCAATGATGAGAGCATTTTTTTATAATTAAATACTGTAGAATTATTCCTTATTTTACTTAATTCTTCTTTAAGTTTGTCAGAAAATTTTGATATAATCATTTCTTTCAACTCATTTGAATAATTAATTGATATAATGTTCATAAGGAAGACCTTAATGTTAAAATATCGTTTTGAGAATTATATTTTAACATTAAGGTCTTCCTTTTGTTTTGGTAACCCCAAAACCGTTTTACACAACGTTATAAAGAAATTAATTGACTTCTCCCATTAAATGTGTTATTTTATGTTTATAAACACATTTGGGTGTTTTTATTTTGAAAAAATTAATATAATAAAGGTGTAGGTGAATTATGGAAAAAATCAAGTCTTTCTTCTACGGTGTAAAAAAGGAAATTGAAAGAGTAAGATGGCCTAATAGAAAGAATATGGTTAAATACTCTGTTGCTGTTTTATCATTTTGTGCGCTCCTAAGTTTTTTCTTTTATATTATAAATATCATAATTGTTTTGTTAAAGGAAGTGCTTAAATAATGGAAGAAAAAAGATGGTATGTTGTTAACACTTATTCAGGACATGAAAATAAAGTAAAAGAAAAACTTGAAATGCGTATTGAATCGATGGATATGCAAGATAATATTTTTAGGGTAGTTGTACCTGAGCAAACCGAAATAGAAGTAAAAGACGGTGTTAAAAAAGAAAAACTTAAAAAACTTTTTCCTGGTTATGTATTAGTTGAAATGATTATGTCAGACGAGGCTTGGTATGTTGTTAGAAATACCCCGGGAGTTACTGGATTCATTGGTTCAAGTGGTAAGGGAGCAAAGCCGATACCTTTATTACCTAATGAAATAGATCGTATTCTTGGCCAAATGGGTATGAGCAGAATCGAACTTGGTAATGAAATAAAAGAAGGCGATAAAATTAAAATTATTGCTGGACCATTTAATTCTATGTTTGGTCATATTGAAAGTGTCGATTTAGAAAATCAAAAACTTAAAGTCTTGGTTGATTTGTTTGGCCAAGAAACATCAGTTGAAGTAGACTTATCACAAGTTGAAAAAGCATAAAATAGTATTGAAAATATTTTATAATGATGTTAAAATAATCGTGCTATGTAATTTTATATTATATATAAGGTTTAAAGTGGGAGTGCGGATGTTACATTTTAACCACTCGCGAAAAAAGATTATATTATAGGAGGTGTTTTTCGTGGCAAAGCAAATAGCAAGAAAAATCAAGTTACAAATACCCGCTGGTAAAGCTACACCGGCACCACCAGTTGGAACAGTACTAGGACCAGCTGGCATAAATTTACAAGAGTTTTGTACAAAGTTTAATGATGAGACAAAAGATAAGATGGGCGATATTTTACCAGTTGAAATAATATTATATGAAGATCGTTCTTATGATTTTAAACTTAAAACTCCACCTGCTGGATTCTTATTGAAAAAAGCGGCAGGTATTCAAAAAGGATCAGTTAAGGGTTCGAAGGAAACAGTAGCTAGCATTACAAGAAGTAAATTACGTGAAATAGCTGAA
>CAZQOT010000009.1:0-24990 GCA_964595115.1 uncultured Muribaculaceae bacterium
CTACTTCACTTAGATTTTGTAACATTCTAAGCATAGTTGGATCATCATGACCAAGTATGTCCAGTTTCAATAAATCATCTTCCAGCGGATGATAATCGAAATGAGTTGTATACCAATTTGAAGTTACATCATCTGCTGGATACTGATATGGTGTAAAATCTAATACGTCCATGTAATTTGGAATAACAACAATACCTCCTGGATGTTGACCAGTCGTTCTTTTAACACCTGTACAACCAAGAGCTAATCTTTCAATTTCAACACTGCGAGGCATGGTTTTGCCCTTGTCTTCAAAATAGCCCTTAACAAACCCAAAAGCTGTTTTGTCGGCTACTGTTCCAATTGTGCCTGCTCTAAACACATATTCTTCACCAAACAGTTCTTTAGTGTAATCATGAGCTTTAGCTTGATATTCGCCAGAAAAGTTTAAATCAATGTCAGGAACCTTTTCTGCATTAAAACCAAGGAATGTCGCAAAAGGCATATCTTGACCTTCTTTACGCATCATTGTACCGCATACACATTTTTTATCAGGTAAATCATATCCACTCGCATAAGTTGACCCATAAGGGTTGCCATTATTATCTTCAAAATTACTTTTTTTACATTTTGGGCAAACGTAATGAGCTGGTAAAGCATTAACTTCTGTTATTCCCATCATATGTGCTACAAAAGAAGAACCAACAGAACCACGACTACCAACCAAATAACCTGCGTCGTTGGATTTTTTAACGAGTTTTTGAGCAATCAAATAAACAACGTCAAATCCTCCTCCAATAATTCCCTTCAATTCTTTTTCAATACGATCAGAAATTATTGGAGGTAATTCATCACCATATATTTCCTTAGCTTTATCATAAGTTAAATCACGAACTATTTGATCTGAGTTTTCCATCTTTGGTGAAAAAGGTTTAGGACTATGTTTTATAACAACAACTGGTTCTATCATATCAACTATGGCATTAGAGTTAGTAACAACTATTTCATACGCTACTTCTTTATCTAAAAATTTAAAAGCTTCTAACATTTCATTTGTTGTCATAAAATGCTGACTAGGAATGTTTTTAATACCATCTCTATTCAAAGGATGTCTTCCACCACCAGGGACCTTTTGATTAACAATTATTTCCCTATAAATTTTATCTTCAGGATCCAATTGATGAACATCCCCAGTTGCTACAACTAACTTATTATTTTCCCTAGCTATCCTAATAATTTTCTCTACATGATTTTTAAGTTCTTCTTCGCTGCCAAAATCCTTCAATTGAACTAAGTGATTATATACATTTAGTGGTTGAATTTCTATATAATCATAAAAAGTCATTAAATTACTAATCTCATCATCACTTTTACTTCTTGCTAAGGTAAATATTTCTCCTTCAGCACAACTACTACCAATTAATAATCCTTCTCTATTTTTTTCTATTTCGCTTCTTAAAATTCTAGGTGTTTTATATAGATATTTAGTATTTGCTAAAGAAATAATTTTAAACAAATTTTTTAAGCCTACTTGATTTTTAGCAAGCAATGTAACATGATATGCCCTACCTAATTTATGTAAGTCATCTTTGGAAACAAGCTTTTGAATATCATTGATTTTTTCAATATTATGTCCATTCATTTTCCTTATCATCTTATGAAAAACTAAAGCTGTTGCTTTAGCATCATAATCAGCTCTATGGTGCCCTTCTTCATCAAATTCAACATCATATCTTTTAACGATAGCTGACAAACCATGACGACTAGCATTAGAGTCTAGTGATCTACTTAATTCAAGAGTATCAACAACAGTATTATTGAATACTCCTAAATTATATTTTTTATAAGCACTCTCTAAAAATGATATATCAAATTTGGCATTGTGAGCCACCACAGGTAAATTGCCAATCCACTCTTTGAATCTTTTTATCCCTTCTTCTTCACTGTCTTTGCCTTTTAACATTTCATTGGTGATATTAGTTATTTTTGTTATATTCTCTGATATAGGTCTTCCTGGATTAATTAGTTCTTGATAGGTATCTACTATTTCACCATCAAGAATTTTAACAGCACCTATTTCAATGATAGAGTCACCACTAGTAGCATTAAAACCTGTTGTCTCAAAGTCAAAAACAACAAAAGTAGTTTCATTTAATAATTTATCAGTGCCTCTTATAACAATATCAATGTTATCATTGATAACGTTTATTTCAACTCCATATATAATATTGATTCCTTTTATTCTATGAGCTTCCGTAAAAGCCTGGCAACAATTATGATCAGTGATTGCTATGGCTTTATGTCCCCATTTAATAGCTCTTTTTGCTAAATCATTAACATTAACTACCCCATCCATTTGACTCATATGAGTATGAGCGTGTAATTCTACTCTCTTTACTTCTGCTTCATCTTTTCTCATTACATCTTTGGATGGTATTTCTTCTATATCTCTTATATTAATAACCATTTCATGCATATAAGTATCGTTTTTAACACCACCACGAATACGATACCAATTATCTTTTTTTACTCTTTTTGAAATGGTTGCGAACTCATCTGGATTACGCGTAAAAAATTTAGCATTAATGCTATCTGTCTTATCACTTAATTTTAATAACGCTATTTTAAAGTCTTTACCAGCTATTTCTTTTAATTCAACAGCAAAAGCATATGCTTCAATTACAACAGATGCTTCTTCTTCAATAATATCTCTAATTTCAACTATTCTTTTAGATTTTATTTCATTACCAAGAATTAAAGGATTAACCTCTTTGGTAGGAGGTTCTACATTAACCTTTGTATCATTTTCTATTGCTTCTTTTATTTGTTTACGACTTTCATTATCAATATTAATCTTAACTTCATAATCAAAACCATATCTTTTTAACATAGTTTCAACTTTTTCTTTAACTTTATCTAGCTTATTAAATTCCACTTTATTAATAACGTTAATAGTAAAAGTGTTATTCTCAACCACATAATTATTTTTAGAAAACATCTTACTTAAATTAAGTTCTTCAAGTATATATTGATAATACTCATTTAACTTATCTATATCTAATTCTTCGTATTCGTATGTAACATAAACATCTTTTAAATCTTCAAACGAAGGCTTTAATAATGATTCAAAATTTTTTAATGTTTCTATATCAAGTATTTTATCTAACTTGATAACAAAATTCCATGTTTTCTTTTCTTTATCTATTAATAATTTAGATATTTTACCATGTTCAAAAGGTAAATAATATTTATTATCTAAACCAATTTTATCTAATAATACTTTTAATTTTTCACTCATGCTATCACCTACTGCTATTCATTTCATGTATCCATTATAACATTAATTTTTGGTGTTTTCTATCATTATAAAGAAAAAGATTAGTTATAATCTTTTTCAAAAAATTCTTGGTACCAAATTAGAAAACAATATAGGGTCCATATCTTTTTATAATTATCTTTTTTCCCTAATTTATGTTTATCTAACATCTTTATTATCAATTTATTATTAAATAGTTCTTTACTTATGTTTGAATTAAATTTATCTTTTATCATTTCATACACATCATCTTCTTTGAGCCATTCCCGAAGAGGTACTGGAAAACCCAATTTCTTCTTGTTATATGATTTGTTTGGGATAATTTCTTTAGCAGCTAATCTAAGAGCTACTTTAGTATTTTCTTTAGTTATTTTAGCTGAATATGGAATAGTACTTGCTAATTTAAATACTTCTATATCTGTAAATGGTACTCTTCCTTCAATTGAATGAGCCATAGTCATTTTATCTGCTTTTTGTAATATGTCTTGTGCTAACCAAAAAGTTATATCAACTGCTTGCATTTTTATAATATCAGGTTGATCTTTTTGTTCTTTATAAACCTTTTTAGTAATACTAGACAATGGCTTATTTTTATATTTATAATTAACAATCTTTCTCGTCTCTTTTTCACCAAAAACTTTATTAACCCCAATATAACTTTCTTCTAGTGTTTGTCCTCTTCTAATTAAAAAGTTAATTCCTCTTACTTGAGGCAATAATTTACATACATTTGCAATACCTTTTCTAATGAAGAGGGGTATTTTATTATAAAAACCAAAGTCGACATCTTTACGATATATATTATATCCCCCAAATAACTCATCAGCCCCTTCACCTGATAGGACAACTTTAACATCTTTGCTGGCTAGTTCAGCTACAAAGTATAGTGCTATAGCAGCTGGATCTGCTAAAGGCTCGTCCATGTGATACATAGCTTTTGGTATAACATTAAAATATTCTTCCCTACTTATGACTTTACTTGTATTATTTATATTTAATAAATCAGCTAACTCTTTAGCATACTTAATTTCATCATATTTAGGAATATCATAACCTACCGTATATGTCTTATCAGGTTTGGCTAGAGAAACAATGTATGATGAATCAACGCCACTACTTAGAAAAGAACCCACTTCAACATCACTTATCATATGTTTGTTAACAGACTCTTTCATGCATTCACTGATATCTTTTACAATATTTTCTAAGTCGTTATGTTGCTCATTAAATTCTAAATTAAAATATTTTTCTATCTTTAACTCATTATCTTTATATATAAAATAATGACCTGGATCTAATTTATACACATTTTTAAAGAGTGTTTCATTAGTAGGTGTATAATTATAAATCAAATAATTTGGTATAACTTTTTTATTTAATTCTTTTTCAAAGCTAGGGTGCCCTAGAAAAGATTTAATTTCGGATGAGAACATAAAAATATTATCTTTGTTGTAATAATAAAGTGGTTTTATGCCAAAAAAATCACGTGCTCCAAACAATTCTTCACTCTTTTTATCCCAAATTACGAAAGCAAACATCCCTCTTAATTTCAACAATAAATCTTGTTTATATTCTTCATAACCATGAATTAACACTTCAGTATCTGATGTTGTGTTAAAGACATGTCCCCTATTTATTAAATCACTCTTTAAATCTTGATAATTATAGATTTCACCGTTAAAAATAATACACATACTCTCATCTTCATTATAGATAGGTTGATTACCGGTGTTTAAATCAATGATTGATAATCTTCTGTGCCCTAATGCTATAAAATCATCTATATAAAAACCTTCCGCATCAGGACCACGATGAGCGATTAAATCTGTCATTTTTTTAAGTACTTGTTCTTTGTTTTTTTCCCTACTTACAAATCCTGTTATACCACACATGATTAACCTACTTTCTACTTCTTGTTTTCTATATAATTTAAAACACATTCTTTATCATCAAAGTGATGCTTTTCGCCCCTAATTATTTGATAATCTTCATGGCCTTTACCTAAAATCATTAATATATCTTTATTCTTTAACATCGACATTCCTTTATGAATAGCATCTTTTCTATCAAATATAATTTCATAATTATTTTTAGATACTCCTTCTATAATATCATCCATAATAATTTTTTCATCTTCGTCCCGTGGATTATCATTAGTAAATATTACATAATCAGATAACTCAGTTGCTATCTTACCCATAATTGGTCTTTTAGTACGATCTCTATTACCACCACAACCAATAATAGTGATTATTTTACCTTCTTTATATTCTAAAGATGTATTTAAAACATTAGAAACAGCATCTGGGGTATGGGCATAATCTACAAAGATACTATTAGTACCATATGTAATCATCTCCATACGACCTCTTGGATTACTTAATTTATCATTTAGTTTTAAAATATCTTCAATCCTATAACCTAATTTATGAACTAACATCAAAGCTGTTAAATAATTGTAAATATTATATCTACCCACCATTTTTATGGTTGTATCATAAACTTTATCTAAGTATTTAAAACTAAATAAGGTTCCTGTATTAGTAAATGTCATGTTTGATATTACTACATCACCATTAGTATCACTTATACCAATATTATTATTACCGTCTATCATGAAATGATGTGCATAAGAATCATCTTTATTAATGATTGATATTTTGTCATTTCTTAATTTATTAAATAACAATTTTTTAGCGTCTACATAATTATCAAAGGTCTTATGATAATCTAAATGATCTTGGGTTAAATTAGTAAATGCCACTTCATCAAATAATAAACCATGAACTCTGTTCATTGCAAGAGCATGACTACTTACCTCCATAATAATACATTTAGCCCCTTTATCTTTACTTTCCAAAAACATATTATATAAAACATCTAAATCAGGGGTTGTATTATTTAATTCTCTTATCTTATCTCCAATATAAAAACCTATTGTTCCTATGTACGCTGTTTTAAATCCTAATAGGTTAAGTATTTGATGGACTAAAAAACAAGTGGTCGTTTTCCCGTTAGTTCCTGTAACTCCTATTAGTTTCATATCTTTGATTAAAGGATAATAGTTTTTTTCTAAATATTCTTCAAAGTATTTTCTAGTATCAGGAACAATGATTGTTTCAACACTATACTCACCTTCTTCGCAAACAATTTTGGTTGCACCATTTTGAATTGCGGATTCAATATAATCATGACCATCCCTATCAACACCACGTAATGCTATAAAAGTATCTCCTGGTTTTATTTTTCTTGAATCAGTGATTAAATCTATCATATTAACCTTCCTTTTCTTATTATATTATATCACAAACAGTGTCTCAAATAATTATATAAGCCCTTATACATTTGCTTTACTAACTTTTAAAAAATAAATACATTTCTGTACTTATTTAATATTTTCAATCTTCATAAAGTTGGTGTCATTGATATTATTTGGAAAACTTCCGGTAACAATAACGGAACTATCTTTTATATCTAAGATTTTGGACGCTTCATTTAGACTGTTACTAATTATTTCATCAGTACTATCAAATACTGGTGTAACAACTGATATGGTTCCATAATTTATTGATAGACTTCTAGCTGTATGTTCACTAGGAGTTGTTACTATAATTGGACAACTAGGTCTATAATTGCTTATTTTTCTTGCCGTATAACCAGATCGTGAAGAAGCGATGATAGCTGCTGACTTTAATTTGTTGGCACTACTTACCACACTTTGCGCAATTATAGTTGTGATATCCTTTGATTCATTAATACACTCATTATATTTATTATAATCTAAGTTAGCTTCCATATTTTGAATTATTTTATTCATTGTTTCAAGCGCTTCAAGTGGATATTTACCAACCGCTGTTTCATCACTTAACATAACAGCATCAACCCCTTCAACAACTGCATTAGCGACATCAGATACTTCCGCTCTAGTTGGAGTTGAATTGTGTTCCATTGTAGCCAACATTTGAGTTGCGACAATACATATCTTATTTGCTTCTAATGATTTGGTAACAATTTGTTTTTGTAAATAAGGAACTTCAGCGAAAGAAAATTCAACTCCTAAATCCCCTCTTGCAATCATAATTCCATCGCTTACTTTTATAATATTATCTAAATCAGCAATAGCCCTTTTATTTTCTATTTTGGAAATAATTTGAATATGTTCATTACGTAATGAAATTAATAAATCGTTAACATCTAAAACATCATTAGTATTTCTAACGAACGATAAAGCTACATAATCAGCTTCAATCGATGAAGCAAAAGCAATATCGTTTTTATCAACAATTGATAAGAAATCTATATTAATATTAACATCCGGCACATTAAATCCCATGTTATTTTTTATAATTCCACCATTTACTACCTCGCATACAGCATCACATGATGTTTCATCGACGATTCTAAGTTCCATCTCACCATCGTGAATAAATATTTTGTCTTCCTTTTTTACATCTTGAATAAATTCTGGATAATTGACGGCTAATGCTCGTTCACTATCAGGATTTTCTTTGGTAGTTAAAGTAATATAGTCTCCAATATTAACTACAATATCTTTGGCTTGATATGTTTTTAAAAATAATTCAGGGCCTTTAGTATCAATTAAAATACCTACGTTCTTATTTAATTCCTTATTTAACTCTCTAATCGTAAAAATAATATTACGGGCTTGATCATATGTTGCATGAGACATATTGATTCTAGCAACATCCATTCCTTTCTTCATTAATTCTAATATCATTTCTCTACTTTCGGTTGCTGGACCAATAGTACAAATAATTTTTGTTTTCTTCATCATAAACCTCTTTCTATCATAACAAACAATAATATCTTATTACTTAAATTTTACCACTATTTAAGATATTTTTAAATACTTTGTTACTTATATTTGTCAACTAATGCTTCATTACTCTATCATAAGTAGTTTTATATATGATATAATTCAATTGGTGATATTTATGCGTACTAGAAATAGTATATTAAGTTTTGTAACAACCTTTTTCCCTTGGCTTATACTTGCTGTTATTGGCTTTATTAAAGTAAGGTTATTTATTAATTACTTTGGTTCAGAAATGAACGGTCTTATTCAATTAGCCACTCAGATGTATGGCTATTTAACTTTATTGGAATTAGGTTTTGGGGCTGCTGTCATGTATAAGATGTACAAACCTTTCGCTACCAAAAATTATGATAAAGTTAGTGAATTATTTAATGGTTCAAAAAAGATTTTTTATCCAATTGGAATTGCAATATTTGTTGTAGGAACAATATTAGGATTTGTTGTTCCAATGTTTGTTCATAATTTATCTATTCCTAAATATTATGTATTTGCTATTTTCTTTTTATATGCGATTGATTATTTAACATTATATATGTTTGGATTGCCATATCGTAATATGTTATTAGCTGATCAAAAAGGTCATCGCATTAGTATAACAATAAATATTAGACATTTAATATTTAGAATTATTGAATTAATATTAATTATTAACAAAGTAGATATTATTATTATTACTATTGGTAGCATTGTTGCTAATCTTATTGCATCTTATGTCCTAATTAGAATTACCCACAAATTATATCCTTGGCTAAATAAAAAAGCTAAACCAGATAAATCAAGTCTTGCAATGACTAAAGACGTTATCATCCATCGTATCTCTAAGATGGTCTTTAATAGTACTGATCAAATCTTATTGGCCTTAACTAGTGGATTAGTTACTGTATCGGTATATGGAGCTTATAACTATATAGTTATATACTTAAGACAAATACTTGAGTATATTGCAACAGCTCCTAGAAGTGGTTTTGGCAACCTGATTAATGATCCCAAAGCTACTAAAGAATCTAAAAAAGAAGTGTTTGATGAGTATATTATATTAATGCTATTCTTTGCCATTATTATTACTGCAACATTTACAATTGCTATTAGACCGTTTGTTACCTTGTGGATAAATAAAGATTACGCTATAGGAACCTTACCCATTCTATTGTTTGGTGTTATCATATGGTTTGAATATTCCCTTAGGCCTCTTAATACTATTGTTGAAAGTTCTGGCTTATATAAAGAAACCAAAAAAAATGCCGTGGGGGCTGCTATTATAAATATTGTTTTATCGGCTATTTTAGTTAAACCTTTTGGTGTAACCGGAGTCTTAATCGCTACCTGTATAGGATATTTATATATGCACCCTCTAAATGTTAAGGTTATTTATCAAAACGTAATTGGTTATAATCATAAAGAATATTACAAAAATTACATATATTGTATATTTTTAGTAATCTTGATATATGCAATTAATTATTTAGGAGTTAAAACATTTGACTTATATAAAACAAATTCAATCTTAACCTGGGTCTTCCATTCATCAATCATAAGTATATTTAATGCATCTATCACATTTGGCATATTTTATAAATTGTCTCTACCATTTAGAAATGTAGTTAAAAGAATTATAAGAACAACTAAAAATTTTATAAAAAGGAAAAAAGCATAAAGTAAGAAAATTAAAATCCCAATTCAGTTTCATATTGAATTGGGATTTATATTTTAAAAATTCTTAATTAATATAAAAGTTAACTAATTCTATTTTGCCATTTGTTTTTTTAAAGACATAATTATATGTATCTAGTTTATCTTTCATCGTTTCAAAATTATTATTCATATAATCTTCAACATCAAATCCTTCTTCAGGGCCAAATTCCACCCTCGTAATATAATTTTTTGTTGAAACATCATATGAGCTATATAACTCATAAGATCCAACTGATTCGCTAGTAACTGTCCAAACATATTTATATGATATGGTGTATTGACTACCATCATTATTAAAATTTATCAATTTTTCATATAATGGTTCAATTGTATTAGCACCATGACCATCTGGTGTTATAGAATATGCTTTTGTCTGATTATCGTATATCCATACGTCGTGAGTATCTGTAGAACATTTGATGTTTTCAGCCTTAAGGTTTCCCAAATTAGATATAGATGTTTTTTCATATATTGTATTTATATCATCAAATGTAAAAGTAGTTAATTCAGTAGTATTGGCTTTATCCTTATAACAAGTCGATTGTACGAAATATGTACTATTATTGCAATAAATTCTCTTAGCCATTTCCAATTTATCGTGATTAGTAATCTCGTTGATATTGTTTTTACCACCTAAAATCCATAATTCTTCTGCAATAATTGCTTCTAATTCTGATTGTTCTATAGTATTTGATTGTTCATCGTTATTCTTGTCTCCACTATTATCTTTATTAAAGATGCTATATCCTTTCATATCCAATAATATAATTACTCCTACAATCAATATCAAAACAAGTAATACTATTATTGCTATATTATACCCTTGTTTTTTACTTTGCTTAATACCTGTTTCTCCGTTTGGTATATTATCAAATTCATTATTCATTATTTTCCTCCTACATTACTATTTATAGCATAACATATTCAAATATATGAAACACATAAAATATAATTTGCTTTACACTTTGTAAACAACAAAAATAAGAAGATGCTTATCCTCTTATCTTTCGCCATATCTTCAACAACAACGGCAATATTTTATACATTAATTTTTTATTAACCAAATCAAACTCGCCAATAAATTCAATATATCGGCCACCAAATTTTCTTTTAAATTCATGAAGACCTGCTAAATTTTTATAGTCTGTTTTAGGATCCCCTACTGTTCCAAATAAATCAATGAATGAATAATTTCTATTATGGGCATCTACTATCGCTTCATAATAAACACGATTGACAGCAAACAATTCTCTACCTAAATCATTATTACCAATATATAAGGTCCAAGCTTTATCTTTGGTATATACACATATTAAAGAACATATTGTTAAATTATCCTCATTACTATATTTGCTAAATATTTCTATTTCTTTAATTAATCTCTCTTTTTTAAATTTGGTATCTTCTAATTCCTTGTCTTTAATCAAGTTATTATCAAACATATCAATTAGTTTATCTAATTCAATTTGTTTATCTTTTAATAATTTAATTGGTCTAACTACTACATTGAACATTTTTACTAATCCACTTTTATTAAATATATCATAAAATGTTTTATAATATTCATAACTATAAGCTTGAAAATCATTACGATTAGCATTATTACAGGTTAAGTCATGGAATTCTTTTACATCATCAGATTCAATTATTTCTAAATCATAGCTATAGCTTCTTCTAACTGTTTTCATAAATGTCTTAGAAATGTTTTTAGTAACTTCATCTATCGATTTTGTTAAATCTATCCTAAATGTATATCTGGGTTGATTTCTCTCATATAACTTATTGAAGCCCATATGTCTGTAACCTAAAGATATCAATGTATTATAAATATCATAATTATTTTGACCATTCTCTATTTTAATAGCATTTACATCAATCTCTTGATACATAATATCTGGATCTATCTTTAAATAAATACCTTTGTTTTCTTTTAAAAACACTCTTAAATACTCAGTAAACTTACTTAGCAAATCTTTATTGTTAAAATCAATTAAAAATCCTCTTGGAGCATAATAATATGAATAGCCAAGGGTTATCTTTTTTTGTAATAACAAAGCGGCTGCTGATAAAGTGCCATTATCATCTCTAATACCTACGTAATTAGGAATTAAGTCTCTAGCTTTCTTGTTTACTAATCCCCACTCATAAGTTTGTAAGAAATGCGCTTTTTCATGGTTTTGAGCAAAACTTTTATATTCTTCTTCTTTTATATGTTTATCAAATTTCATTTTCATCATCCCTGTTTTAAATTATAGCATATATTTTTTGCAGCAGTGTGTATAATCAATTATTATATCTTTACTTTCTAGTTATAAATAGAATTGCTATTATAGTATAAAAACATTACCTTGTTGCTGAGAAATGATTATTATCATACGTTTGTTGTATAATGGCTTCCATCATTTCTTGATCAGTTTTAGCTTGTTCCATATCCAAATAAACTTCAAGTAATTGATAACCACTATAGTTTTCTATGATATATTTAAAATATTTTACATACTGCTCTTTTATTTTCATTTGGGAAATAAGTATACCATTAATTGGTCCTTCATCTAACTCATATCCTGAAATGGCTGTAAGAAAACCATAAAATTGTTGTCGATGCGTTAAAATATAATCATAAGTCCCCTCATCAATTATTCCCTGTTTTACCCAATTATCCATTTTAGAATTTATATAATCATTATATTTGGTTTCACAAGAAATTAAATTGTCATTTTTATCATAAGTTAAAGTGGTGATTTGAAAATTAATAACATCATATGTAATTTGATAATCATTTGCCACATTACAAAAATACTTTTTACTGTCACTTAACGAAACTTTTTTTCGCATTCTTAAATAAGGATCTGGATCATCTATACCACAGTCTTTCATAATTTTTTCAATAACGACACCATTAGTTTTTACATCATTATATAATTCCTCACTTTTTATGGTTATGTCACCAGAAGCAATTCTCATATCAACATTATTAAAGTTTACACCAGTCAAAAAATGATTTAAAGCTACCATTATGTGTTTATTTTCTTTATATGACAAGCCCGTTTTCTTTTTATATAAATCAACTATATCATCTGCTATTTGATAATTTAAAACATCGTTGTAGTATATTTTCCACTCATCATCTAGAGTATCAACAGATGTTTTATATAAATATTCATTCATTGAAATAGTTAAGCGACTGAAAATCCTCTCTATTTCATTAATGCTGTTTCCTGATGCATACATTTCATTTAATAAATCAACTATACCATTTTCAGAAAAATGTGCTTTCAATAATAGATCACTGCCATATATTTCCGCTAATGCTTTAATATATGTAACTTGATCGGGATAAGCATAACAGAACAAATTATTGCGATACTCATAATTTAATGTTTCAGTCATTCCCTCTTCAAACGATTTGAATTGATAACCACTAATTGTATTTATCGGTATACCTTCAGCATTCCTAGGGACAGTATCTTTTGAGAACAAATTAAAACCAGCATCAGTAAAATAATAACTTGGAGTAGTACTATAATTATTTGAAGAAGCAAATAAATGAAATAATTCATGGCATCTAACATCCTCACTTTTTTGATAAATATTGATAACAGGATACTCTATGCCATCTATTATTTTAACATCATAATCACCGCCCCTTGGCGGTTTTTCCAATTCATGCTCATATACATGTAATTTTGAAAGTTTAGCGCATAATTGATTAAAATCGAGATATTGTTGATAATCAACAGCAAATTTAAACATGCCATAAATTTGACCCTTCATATCATCACTTAACATATCATTCTTTTCTACTACTGAAGAATATGCTTTAAACATATCATAATTCTCAGCTATAACATCAATTGAATCTTCAAGATTATATTTATAAATAATATGTAAATCATCAGAATTTATAATTGATATACTTTCAAGAGCATCATGAATACCATCATCCTCTGCTTTTTCATTTAATGAAAAATCCACCAATTCAATGCCTTTTATATCATTTCCCATTTGATTTTTATTAAGTTTAATATCACCGATATTTTCCAAAGCCTTGGCATTAAAAGAACCGATTGTTGTTCCTAAAAGGGTACTAACAATAAGGAACTTTATTACCTTACTTTTAGAAATAAAATAATATTTTTTATTAGGATCCCAATAAATTGTTTTAAGTCTTTCATTCACTTCTCCAACAACTAATTCAAAACCATCACTTGTTTTTTCATAAAAAGAAACATTGCCATTACCGTCAATATATACATAGTACTGCTGGTCATCCAAATTAACAATTGTTACAAACATTGAACTTTTCATCACCAATTCAACTCCCATCTACTTAAATTATTAAGCATACTTATATCCTTGTTAATTTTTTTCAATAAACAATTTGTCAACATTCACATAATTTATTAGTTTTCATTTTTATACTTTTTCATTTCATTAATTATTTGTAAGAAATGCTATGTTTACTCTGTTAATTCTTTTTCATATAGATTTCTATACAATTCATTATTATTGTATAATTCTTTATGATTACCATCACCCGCTACTTTACCATCATCTATTATAATAATACGGTCACTGTTAATTACAGTTGATAAACGATGAGCAATGATAAGAATAGTGTATTCACCTTTCATATTGTTAATAGCTTGTTGAATATCTTTTTGTGTTTGATTATCAAGCGAACTAGTTGCTTCGTCAAACAAAATTATCTCACTCTTTTTAAGCAGAGCTCTTGCAATCGCCAATCTTTGCCGTTCACCACCTGATAGCATGACTCCACCTTCTCCAACAATTGTATCATATTGTTCTGGTAAAGTCATAATGAAATCATGAAGACACGCTAATTTACACGCATCAATCATTTCCTCATCAGTTATTGAATCATCAATTATTTTTAAATTTTCCTTAATAGAAAAGTTAAATATATAGGGTGATTGCGTAATAATAGTAATGTTATTTCTAATACTTTGCTCATCTAGCTCATCAATATTAATGTTATCAATTAGTATTTCACCCTTTTTAACATGATATAGTTTGGTTAAAAGGCTAAATATAGTAGATTTACCAGCTCCGCTTTTGCCTACAAAAGCAACCGTTTCATTAGCGTTAATTTTAAAATTAACATCTTTTAAAATATTTACATTTTCTTTATATTCAAAACTAACACTTCTAAATTCAAAATTGCCGCTTAATTTCTTCAAATTTTTATCTCCAAATTTTTCTTTTGGATATTTTTCATTATCAAAAAGTTCAAAAACCCTTTTAGCTGAAACATCAAATCTTTTTACTATTTCAACAAAGCGAGCCAAATAATTTAACAACATATAAACCTTGTCCTTATACATAAATAAAATCACAAAATTACTAATTGATAGCATATCCTTTTGAACTAAATAGATACAAAGAATTAAGAATAATAAAATCATTAAATCTTGTATAAAACCTTCAGCAAGACGATAGTTTCTATCTGTTCTACTCATTTCGTAACGTTTTTGATTTGATTCTAACAAACGGTCGTGCATTTTCTTAGTAAAAGATTGCCCCCCATTTAATACTTTAATGTCTTTTAGACCTCTAACAAGTTCAGCTAACATGCCAGTATTTTTCTCCCTTAGTTTTCTATATTCTTTATCTAACATGTAAAAGTACTTCATTCTTGCTTTCTTAAACAAAAACAATATTATTAGTGAGATGACAAAGAATATAAATACATACTTATTAACGATGAAAATAGCTATTAAAATACCAATATTTGTAACTATTTCAGTCATGGTATCATTAATTTCACTAAAAATATTTGAAATATCCGATGTATCATTACTAATACGTTCAATAAAAACACCGGATGAATGATTATCAATTATTTCAGTTTCCAATTTTAGCATTTCTTTTGCAATATCACTTTGTAATTTTAAGGTTGTTTCACGAAAGAATACTTGAATAAATTTATTAGCTAAATATCTAAATCCATTTCTTGTAATTTCAACTATAAAAACAATTAACCCTATTATTAGTAGTTCACTTAATAAATTATTTGATAACTTTAACAATTGTTGGGCAGATAAAACAGGAGTGATAGCACTAATAACACTTAATATTAAAGAACAAAAGGAATATAAAACAAATCTCTTTTTTTGTCCTTTAGCATACTGCCATGTTTTAGAGATATTTATAAATGTTTCATGCTTTTTCATACTACGCCACCTCTACAAATTATATTATAACATCTCTTGGAATAATTTTTAACGTATAAAATATATATAGGCACTTTGCTTGATAATAAGACTTTCGCATGTTATAATTTATTTAATTAAAGAGGTGTTTATATGTATCGAAAAACATATGCAGAAATTAATATTGATAATCTAAAGCAAAATGTAAAAAACATTACAAGTTATTATAATGATTATAAATATTACATTGGAGTCGTAAAAGGAAACGCTTATGGTTGTTCTAATTTAGTTATTAATCATCTTATCGATAGTGGCATCAATTATTTAGCAACTTCTTCTCTAGATGAGGCATTAAATGTTAGAGAGCAAAATAAAAATATTCCTATTTTATGTTTAGAGCCGGTTAATATTGAATATATAGACATTTGTATTAAGAACAAAATTGCCGTTACGGTTCATGATTTTGGATATCTAAAAGATTTAGTTAAGAAAGATTTTAATGGAACTTTAACTGTCCATCTAAAGATAGATAGTGGGTTAAACAGATTGGGTTTAAAAGATAAAAAAGAAATTAATGAGTCTTTTAAATTGCTAACTAATAATTCTAAATTTTATTTAGAAGGAATATATTCTCATTTTGCAACTTTTGGTTTAACTGATAATTTTTGGGATAAGCAACTTCAAACATTTAAAGATTTAACTGATGAAATAGATTTATCTAAGATACCAATAATACATCTTGGGAGAAGCGCTACTATAGTTCATCATCCTAAAATTGAATTTGCTAACGCTATTAGACTGGGTCTTATAATGTTTGGTTTTAGTTTTATCTCCCCTAACCCTTCTAAATTAAGCTTAATGAAATCAAAAGTTAAAAAATATTTATACAAAGTAAGCCCTACTAATAATACTAGTAAGATTGAATTAAAACCTGTTTTTAGTTTGTTTAGTGAGGTTATTCAGACTAAAAGAGTAAGAAAAGGGGAATATGTTGGTTACAACATGAACTATTTAGCTAAAGATGACATGAATATTGCAATCATTGCTATTGGTTATGCTGATGGTTTGGCGAAAAACAATACTGGACGTGATGTTGAAATTAACAATAAACGCTACCCTATCATTGGTACTATTGGAATGGATATGTCAATAGTAAAAGTTGATGATAGCGTTAAGCAAAATGATAAAGTAACATTAATTGGAGGCAGTATTCCAATTAGGGAAGTTGCTAGACATTTGGGTTTTACGCCATGTATGATAATGACTACTACAACTGACAGAGTTCCTAGGGTTTTAGTAAGTAAAGATAAAGTGATTCAATCAATAGATCGCTTTAGTTAGGAGAATGATAAATGAATTTTGAATTAGTATTGATAGGAAGCGATATAAATACTTACTATATGGCAAGAAGTTTTCATGAAGCATATAATAGAAAATGTTACATGATAGGCACTAAATTAACTAGTGCTACTTTAAATAGTAATGTCTTTACCTTTATTCAAGAACCAAAATTAAATGATAAAGATATCTTTGTTAAAACTCTTACTTCATTTGCTAAACAAAAAAAAAATAAAAAATTAATTCTAGTTGGTACTAATGATGTCTTTGTTAGATTAATTATTGAAAATGCTAAATTACTAAAAGAATATTATTTATTTAATTATTGTAGTGAAAATATTATGAATAATTTAATGAATAAAGAACTATTTTATACTGCTTATCAAAACAAAGGCCTTTCTTTTGCTAAAACATTTGTCTATTCAAAGAATAATAAAAAAATCCCCAAAGATTTTAAATATCCCGTTATTTTAAAACCTAGCAATACTGTTAAGTATTTCAATAATATTATTTTAGGATTACCTAAAATATTTAAACCAGAATCATATGAAGAATTATTAGATAATATTAAAATGATTGAAAAAACTGATTATCAAGATAGCCTTATTATTCAAGAATTTATTCCTGGTGATGACTCTGCTTTATTTGATTCAGTATTCTATTTAAATAAAAATAGTAAAGCACAATTTGCTTCTTTTGCTCAGATAGGTTTACAAGAACATCATAAGAATGCTATCGGTAATGCAACCGTATTAATTAATGGATATAATGAACATGGATCTTCTGAACAAATTGTTTTAGAACTTAAAAACTTCTTAGAAAAAATTAATTTTAAGGGTTTATGTGAAGTAGATTTAAAATATGATTATAGGGATAATACATATAAAGTATTAGAAATAAACGTAAGACAAGGAAGAAGTAGTTATTATTTAACAGCTATGGGTTATAATTTAATTAAAGCTGTAATTGATGATTTAATTTATAATAAAAAGAATGATTTTATCTTCATTAAGGATAAGCTAGCTCTATCATTTGTACCAAAGCACGTAATAAAAAAATATGTATTTAATAAAAATATAAAAAAGGAAATATTAAAATTATATAGACAAAACAAAGTTGTTGACCCCCTATTTTATAAAAAAGATCTTAATCCTAAAAGAATAGTTCGTCTTTGGTGGAGAAAAATAAATTATATAAAAAAATATAAAAATAATAAGTGGTAATAAAAAAATTCTCAAATGAGAATTTTTTTATTACCATACATAATTTGTTTTATTATACCAATATGTATAATAATTTTGTGGCAAATTAACAACTGTTTTAGGATCTATTGTTTTAGCATAGTATTTATCATAACTTAGAATACAATCTGGATCACCTATTAAACATGTAGCAACCTCAAAATGGAGGTGTTCACCAGATGACTTACCAGTAGATCCCATTATTCCTATTACCGTATCTTTATTAACAATATCGCCGGCCTTAACTTTTATAGAGCCTGCTTTTAAATGAAGGTATCTTGTGGTATATAATGTTCCTCCAATATTATGATGAATAGCGACATAATATCCGATATTTCCTTGTCTATCGTAATCAGCCGCTATTACTTTCCCTTTAGCAGCAGCATAAATTTTAGTATTATATTTATTACTATTACTTAAATCAATACCATAATGGGGTTTGTTAACTTTATCAATAGGATGGTATCTTGAATTACTATAATTACTTGTTACACATCCAACTTCCATAGGTCTCCAAAATTTTGTATCTTTTGGTAAAATTTTACCTGCACAAACATTAATAGTATCAGTTTCTTTACAGCCTGCCGCTATATATAATTCAATCATGTATTTAGCATTTTCTATTTCTTGTTCTAATGATAAATCTTCTTCAGTCAACCTTTTTTTATCTTTACCTAAGATGGCAAGATTATTAGTATACTCTTGTTGTTTTTGTCTTGCCAATTCATCTTGTTCTCGCAACTGTATTTTCTTTTTATTATTTTCTTCAATCTTATTATTCATATCAGAAATAAGTTGATTATTATATTCAAGTAGTTGTTCAGATACTGAAATACGATATATAAAATCTTCCATACTTTGAGCACCAGCAATATAATCTACATATATGGATTGGCCATTAGATAATTGAGTGAATGCCACTAGTTTTTTTATTTCCTCTTGCTTATTGATTATATCGTTAGTTAGAGTAGAAATTTCTTCATTTGTTTTAGTTACTTCTTTTGATATATTCTCTAAATCAATAGTTAATTGGTTTATATTCTTTTGAGCTGTTTGCATTTGAGCAGTAGTATATTTTATTTTGTTTTCAATGTTTTTTGATTCTTCCAATAAACGATCTAATTCCTTTATCTCATCTCTAAGCGTTCTAGCATCTACTACCATAACCGGCAGAAACATATGCAACACAAATAAACTTATTGGTATTATTTTTATAAATTTATTAAATATTTTTCTTGCCACAAAATCAACTCCTATCTATATAATTTAAATGGATCAAAGTGCTTATCTGTGAATGGACCAAACTCATTTCCAATATAAGCCCCAAAGTGTAAGTGAGTACCTGGGTCACCAACTACCCGGCCAGTATGCCCCATTGCTCCAATAATACTTCCTTTTTTAACTATTTGACCAATTGACACATATTCTTTTGACAAATGAGCATACAACGTATAATAGTTATTGCCATGTTTTAACACTATATGTTTTCCTAAAGTCCAAGAGCCCATATCATTTACAACAACCCCATCATTAGCTGCAAATATAGGTGAGCCCTCACCTGTTCCGGAAATATCAACCCCTTCATGGTATGATCCCCAACGATAACCATACTTACTCGTAATAATGTAATATGGAAGTGTTGGCCATGCCCATTCACCATCAAAAGAAATTGTAATGTCACCACCAACTCTTTTGGTTCCTTTTACGACAACTTTTTCAACGGCTTGTTTTAAAACTGTTGTTTTGCTATTATCAATATAAGCATTATGGACCTCACCATTAACTGTTTGTCTTTTAATAGTAATCCTCTCAAGTCCATCTGCCCCTTCTTGATTAACAATAGTTGTCCCGTAATACATTGACGAATCATAAGTTGTTTTAGTATTGTATTTTATTACTTGATCTTCAACGATATGTTCTTCAACAACCACTTTAAAAAGCGGATTAATGACTGCTACAGAAACCTCTTGTCCTGGGGTTAACAAACTATTTGCATCTTTAAAAATAGGATTAACTATTAAAAATTCTTCTGTTCCTAATTTATTATTAAAAGCTATTTGATCGATTGTTTCGCCAGCTTTAACCACATATTTTTGTTGTTCTCCCGTTGTCCCAAATAAAAGATATTTAGCTAATTCCCTTTCATCAGTAAATATTATTTCATTAACTGAAATATAATTTTCTTTTTGTTTGATGTCTCCAGAAGGAATATAAACATTTTCTATTATTTTACCAGTATCCTTTATTTCAGATTGTTTTTCCTCAAGATAAAGCATATAGTCTTCTTTGGGAATAAATGCCTCAATCGTTATATTTGAAGCATTTTTAAAAGTATCATATTCAATGACATTTACAACTTTATCTTCTCCTCCTTCATTCTGGCTTTTTATTCTAAAAGTCCAACCCTTAACAGTAAAAGGAGATTTTTCATTAATTAATTTATATACTTCTTCTTCACTCATTACCTTTTCGCCATAACTAATATATTTTTGAATATTCAAATTTTTAGGCGGATAAACCTTATCAACTTTATATTTAGTCTTTAATTCAGATTGTTTTTGATCTATATAACTCTCTAATTTTTCTTTAGATTTAATTACGGCAATCTTCTCGCCTGCTAAATAAACTTGATATAGTTCTTGAGGCTCGATATTGATATTACGTCTTTCTTCATTGAAAAAAACAATAACAGCAGTACTAAGTGCCAAGGTTATTAGGAAGCTAAAAAGCAATGTAATCTTTTGCACGTTTATCACCACTTTATTTAATCATACTTGATACAGATTAAATTATATCATAAATCAGACAAGATTTCTACCTTTGAAGCAGATAATTGATACCTTGACATTCTCTTTTCAACCCTTACTTTTGCTTTTAAAACCGCCCCTTTATGAATAACATCACTTTCTTTATATACACTTGGAAATAATACCAAATCAATACTTGATAGCTCATCACTAACTGTAATAAAAGCCATCTTTTCATTGTTTTTAGTCATTATTTCTTTAATTTTATCAACATAAACTATTACATCAATCAATTTATCAAAGTAATCTTTAACATCATTTAAATTGACAATATTTTTTTCTTTAGCTTTATATTCAGTAACAGGGTGATTACTTAAATAAAAACCAAATACTGACACTTCTCTTTTACCAAGTTCTTCTTTATTCATTTCATCAGTGACTCCTATAATAGGTTTTTCAACCAAAGATGCATCCATATTAGATACTAATTCAGCATATGTTATAGCATTATCTATATTATAAATAAGGGTCTGATGATTGTAACCAAAGCTATCAAAGGCTGAAGCATCAATTAATGATTCAAGCGTTTTTCTATTGACAGCATGTCCATAAGTACGACCTACAAAATCAAAGAAATCAATAAACTCTCTTTTTTGTCTTTCCCTAACTATTTCCCTGCAGGTAATACTGCCTACATTGCGTATAGCTGCTAATGAAAATCTAATGTCATTACCCTCAACTTTATAACAATAATCACTTAAATTAATATCTGGTTTCAAAATATTAATGTTTAAATTGCGACATTCATCAATATAAACTTTTGTCTTAGAATCATCTCCAATGACATTAGTAAGTAAATTGCTCATAAAGTACTTTGTATAATGTACTTTTAAATAACCCATTTTATATGAAATAACTGAATAAGCAACAGAATGACCACGATTAAAGCCATAATTAGCAAACTTCAAAATTAAATTATAAACTTTAGTGGCAATATCCTCACTGTAACCTTTTTCTATACATCTTGCCATAAATTTATTTTCTTCTTCTATTAATACTTCTTTTTTCTTCTTACTCATAGCTCTTCTTAAAATATCAGCTTCACCAAATGAATATCCTGCCATAATATGAGCTATCTGCATTATCTGCTCTTGATAAACGATAATACCATAGGTAGGTTTTAAAATACTTTCCAAATCAGGGTGCAAATAATCTATTTTTTCCCTGCCTTCTTTTCGTCTAATATAACTATCAATGTTATCCATCGGACCAGGTCTAAATAGCGCTATAGCAGCAACTATTTCTTCAAAGGAACTGGGTTTTAATTTACGTATAAAGCTTTTCATGCCCGCTGTTTCAAATTGAAATATTCCCTCCGTTAAAGCTTTAGCAAATAACTCTAAAGTCTTAGCATCATTTAAAGGAATGCTATTAAACGAAAAATTAGGTTCACCTTGCTCTATTATATCCTTAGTTACACCCTCGATTAAAGTAAAATTCTTTAAGCCTAAAAAGTCCATCTTTATTAATCCTAATTCCTCTAAATGCTCCATTGAATAACCCGTTATATAATAATCATCATACTTTTGTAAAGGAATATAAGAATCTAGCTCCAGCTTTGAAATTACGATTCCGGCTGCATGAACAGATATTTGTCTTTTAGCCCCTTCTATTTTAATAGCAATCTCATATATTTTATACAAATCAATATCATTATTTAATAACCTTTTAATACTATCATTACGTTCATAATTTTCCCTTAAAGAATATCTTGAATCAATATTTTTACTTATACTATCTAAATTAAGCGAATTATAATCAAATATTCTAGCAATATCTCTAATAGCTTGCTTACCGCTTAAGGTAACAAAAGTAATTATTGGCATAGCTCGCCTCTTACCATATTTGGAAATAACGTAATTAACTACCTCACCTCTTTTTGTCGATTCAAAATCGATATCAATATCAGGCATCGTAATCCTCTCAGGGTTTAGGAAACGCTCAAATAATAGATCATATCTTAAAGGATCAATATTTGTAATGCCAAGGCAATAAGAAACTAAACTACCAGCAGCACTACCTCTACAATTATTAAAAATATTATTCCTATTCGCATACTTAATAAAATCATAAACAACTAAAAAATAATCATTAAAACCCATCTTATCAATAACATCAAGTTCATATTTCAAACGATCAACATATTCAGTTGATACTTTATTTTCAAGTCTTTTTTGAAGGCCTAATTTACAAAGAGAATGAAGATATACTTTAGAATCAAAATCCTTATTACTATTATATTTAGGCATTAAATGAGGATTGGATTCAAAGTAAATATTACATATATTATTTATCTCTTCCATCCATTTTAAATCTTCTTTTATACTAAGGTCTAACACTTCACCCAAACTCATTAAATGATGATTACTATCAATATTATATTCATCTAGATTAATGATCTTTTTACCATCTTTAATTAAATATAAGTATTTTAAATATTGTTTGTCACTCTTATTTAAATATAATACTTCATTTACAAAAACAGTTTTACCTTTTTCTTTCATTAAGGTTCTTTCATCTAGATTAGAATAGCCTAAATAAATATGCTTATAAATACTCTTGAGTTCATCATATATAGATAATGATGAGTTCAAAACAATACATAACAAATTATCTTTATATTCTTTTAACTGATTTAATGTTAATACTTGATCTTGTTTTAAAAAAACTAATCTTGTTAAATTCTGATATCCCTCATAATTCATAGCATACAGCAATACATGTTTATCTTCTATTTCTATATCTATTCCAATAATAGGTTTAATATCATTTTTCAGACACTCTTTATAAAAATCCATCACTCCATACATATTACTATCAGTAATACCTAGTGTTTTTATATTCAATGATTTAGCTTTATGGATTAGATGTTCTATATCATTTAGACTAGATAAAAGACTATAATTAGTTTTTATGTTTAATGGTATATACATCTTAATCACCTCTTAGTTATATTTTAACATATCTTGATTATACTCTGCTAGTAATATTAAAAAACAAACCTTTTCTTAAGGCTTGTTATAATATTTATTGTTTATTCCACGTTCCTAATTGGCTCCCTTTATATGTGCCTGCTCCTCCCCCTTGATAAGCTGTTCTAAAAACATTGTCATACGTTAACATATAATCAGCTATAGTAGTGTTTGCTCCTCCCATTATTATAGTAGTTATATTATTAGGATAATAAAAGGCATATGCATCAATATAAGTAACATTGCTTGGAATGTTCAAACTTGTTATTTGATTGTCATAAAAAGCGGCATAATTTATCGTTTGAACTCCACTTCCTAAAGCAACACTTGTAAGTTTATTACTAGAAAAAGCATATGTTTCAATAGTAGTGACAGTATTTGGAATTGTAATGCTTGTAAGTTGATTTGATTGAAAAGCATATTCCCAAATTTTAGTAACACTTTCTGGAATTGTAATACTAGTAAGTTTATTATTATTAAAAGTATATGCTCCAATTGTAGTAACGTTGGCTGGGATTTCAATACTTGCAAGTAAATTGTTTCTAAATGCATGATGACCGATTATAGTAACATCGTCTGGGATTGTAACACTCGTAAGCAAATTGTCACTAAACGAACTCTCTCTAATATTAGTA
>CAZQOT010000010.1:0-23283 GCA_964595115.1 uncultured Muribaculaceae bacterium
TTTGGTAAAATGTATATAGTAAAGGGTGATAATATGAATGGTATTAATTTGCATTTAGTTACAATTATACTAATTTCAGTAACTTCTATCGTTGTAACTATTGCCATCATTACAAGTGTTAGAAATAGTCGCCTAAGAAAAATAATAAATGAATTAGAACTTGAAAAAAATAAAGTTATTAGTGCTCCTATCATAAATGAATTATCAAAAGTAGAAGTACTTGCTAAAAACACTACTATTGAAGATAGGGTAAAAGGATGGCAAGAGCGTTTTAATACTATAAAAAATGATGATGTAACATCCATTAATGATTTGTTACTTGAAGCAGACTTCTTATTTGAAAAACATAAATTTAGAGATGTAGCTAAAAAAATAGCCCAAATAGAAGTAAGGTTATATGAAGTTCGTAGTAGAACTAATCATATATTAGAAGAAATTCAAGAAATAACATTAAGTGAAGAACGTAATCGTCAAATTTTAACTAATTTAAAGGTAACATATCGCTCATTATTACAAACATTTATTGATTCAAAGGACGATTATGGGGATATTGCTAATTCTATTGATCTTCAGTTTGAGAATATTGAAAAAATGTTTCAAGAATTTGAAAAAGCTATGGAAGCAAGTGAATATGATGAAGCAAGTCACATTGTAAGAGCAATTGATAATATGATTAAGCATATGCAAGTAGTTATTGAGGAAGTGCCTTCCATTGTAATAACTACTTCATTAATTATACCTAAAAGAATAAATGAGGTATTAAAGACATATGAACAAATGCGTAGTGAAGGTTTTCAATTAGATTTCCTTAATGTTGAGTATAATATTGAAACAATTAACAAGAAAATTAGTGAGATTGTTGATCGGGTAAAAGTATTAAATTTAGAAGATGTTGTATTTGAATTGAAGACTTTTATTGAATATTTTGATAACTTATTTAATGATTTCGAACGCGAAAAATTAACTAAAAAGACATTTGAAGAAAATATTGTTGCCTTTAAGACTAAAATGGTTAAATTAAATAGAGTAGTTAACGAATTCTACCAACAGTTGACCCTTTTAAAGAAAAATTATTCATTATCTAAAAAAGAATTAGATAAACTTGATTCTTTAAGTAATGAATTGAGTGAATTAAATAGTGATTTTAAATCATTGGCAGATACAATTAAAACAAAAGTATTTCCATATTCAAAATTAAGTAAAGAGTTAGATGTTTTAGCATTAAAACTTGCTAATATTGAAGAAAATCTCGAAAGTATAATATCATCTTTAGGTAGTATGAAAGATGATGAAGTAAGAGCTAAAGAACAATTAAATGATATTAATAACTTTTTAATAAAATCCAAAGCTAAACTACGTGAGTATAAATTAACAATTATTCCTAGTAATTATTTTGTTCAATTAAAAGAAGCAGGGAATGCTATAAAAGAAGTTACATTTGAACTTGATAAAAAACCAATTAATATAGAAATTTTAAATATTAGAGTTGATACAGCTCGTGATTTAGTATTAAAAGTATTTAATATTTCTAATGAGATGGTAAAAACAGCTATGTTAGCGGAAATGGCTATTGTTTATGGTAATCGTTATAGAAGTATTAAAACAAAGATAGATGAGGGTTTAAATAGAGCTGAAATACTATTTATTAAAGGTGATTACAAACATGCTTTGGAAATTGCAATAAATACTATTGACTTAGTTGAACCAGGCTTTTACAGACACTTATTGAATCTATATGGAAACGAGTAAAATATTATAATATTAGCGTTATTTTCTCATATAATTTAATGGGTGAGTAATATGTTTAAGAAAACATGCCAAATGGTAGGTTTAATTTTGGTTATCAGTTTTAGTTTTTATTACACAGATAAAGTAGCAACCGTTGTTCGTAATCAAGATCCTTTAATGATAAAAATACGTCAATATGAATCGTCTTTTAATAAAGAGAGTATAAATGCTTTTATTAATAATGAAAATATTATTCCAGGTATTAATGCATGTGTGGTTGATATTAATACAAGTTACAACAATATGAAAAGAACAGGGATATATAATAGTAATCTAATTGAATACAAAGAAATAAAGCCGGAATTATCAATAGAAAAAATTTATAATAAATATATAATAAAGGGAAATAAAGATAAATTAGAAGTAGCGTTAGTATTTAAATTAAATAATTTAGATTATATAGATGATCTTTTAAATGTTTTATCAAAAAAAGGAATTAAAGCATCATTCTTTATAGATGGAAAGATATTAGAAAAGGATTCTAAACCTATATACAAACTTGTTAATAATAATCATGAAATATATAACATGGGTTATGATGGAGTTTATAATAAGGAATTATTAATATGGACCAATAATATTATTGAAAACATCTCTTACAATAAATCATCGTATTGCTTAACAACTTCTGAAAATCCTAAAATTTTGGATTTGTGTACATCTAATAAGATGTATACAATCAAATCTGACATTGTAATAAATTACAGTAATTCATTTAATAATGTTAAAAATATTATTGATAAGGGCAGTATTATTGTATTTGAGGTAAATGACAAAACAATTATTGAACTTAATAAAACATTATTATTTTTAAATAGTAAAGGGTTTAAGTATAATCCTTTAAGTATTCATTTAAGTGAAAAAGGATGTAATACAAAATTAGACTAATAGTTTAAACTTTAAAAATTTCTGATACAGAAGTACTTGGAAAACAATTGCAAAAAAAATGTCGTATATTAATAAATGATTTTAATTGTGAAAAAGTATAAGATATTACTTTTTCTTTTGTTTTATGATATAATTATTAAGCATTGGTTTAATATTATGAAAGGAGGAAAATTATGAGTAAAATAAATATTTTTGCTTTAGGTGGCCAAAATGAAATTGGTAAGAACATGTATGTTGTAGAAGTCAATAATGATATATTTATATTTGATGCGGGTTTAAAGTATGCTGAAGATAAATTATATGGAATAGATTATATTGTTCCTGATTTAAAATATTTAAAAGCTAATAGTAATAGAATAAAAGGGATCTTTTTAACTCATGGTCATGATGAAAATATAGGTGCTTTACCAGAAATCTTAACAATTTTACCGAACTTAAGTATATATGGTCCAAAGTTTACTATTGATATTGTTCGTAAGATGTTAGAGGAAGATAATATCACTGCTAACAATCTAATCGAAATAGCACCTCATCATAAAATTGATTTTAATAAGAATAGTGTATTTCCTGTTAGACTTACACATTCAATTCCAGATAACGTAGGATATGTTTTATACACCGAAGATGGCGCAATATTATATACTGGTAACTTTGTGTTTGATGCTTCGATGATGGGGGCATATAAAACAGACATTGGTAAATTAGCGTATATTGGTAAACAAGGAGTTCTATGCTTACTTAGCGAATCATTGTATGCTGAAAAGAATGGTTTTACATCACCAAATCATCGTTTATCAAACTTGATTAAAGAAACATTGCGTAAAAAGGAAAATAGATTAATATTTAACGTTTTATCAGCTAATATGTATCGTGTTGAAGAATTATTTAAAGAAATTATGCTGACTAATCGTAAGGTTGTTGTCATGGGCAAAAGATTACAAAGTATGATTAATAATTTACTTGATATGAAATATTTAAATTTTAACCGAGATAAGATTGGTAATTTAAATAATATTAATGATAAAGATGTAGTTATCTTAATATCAAGTGAAAATGAAAAACCATTTACCAACTTAAAAAGAATTGTAAATGGTTATGATAAATATATTAAAATTAAAGATTCAGACACTGTTGTTTTCTTAGAACCTATTCAAGATGGTATGGAAAGAACCCTTGCTAATATATCAGATTTAATAGCAAGAACAGGTGCCGATATTATTACCTTATCACCAAAAAATTATCTTTTACATCATGCTTCGTCAGAAGATTTAATGTTAATGTTGGATTTAATTAATCCAAAGTATTATATGCCGGTTATTGGTGATTATCGTTATATGATTGCTAATGCTAATATAGCTGAACAACTGGGCATGTCAACAAATAATATCTTATTAAGGTTAAATGGTGAAATAGCAGCCTTTGAAAATGGTGTGTTAAAAGAAACTATCAATAAGATTGAAATTGAGGATATTTTAATTGATGGAACTAGCGTAGGTGATATTGGAGAATTAGTAATAAAAGATAGGGAAATGTTAAGTGATAATGGTATCGTCATTATATGCACAACTGTTGATCGCAAAACAAAAGCTATTTTAGCAGGACCTGAAGTATTAACTAGAGGATTTATCTATGTTAAAGAAAATGCTGATATTATTAATGAAATTCAAAGCATTTCAAATCGTGTAATAAAAGAAAATATAGTTAATAATTATGTTGAATATAACAAAATAAAGAACGCCATTAGGGATGAAGTAGGAAAATACATCTTTAATGAAACTGAATGTAAACCAATGATTATTACCGTTATGCTTGAAGTATAAAAGGCTAAGTAGCCTTTTTTTTGTGTCTTCTAATGGAAATGTTTATAATTATAATTAATATTAATACAAGTAAAGGTAAAGAAAAAAATAATGGAAACTTATATTTCATAAAGGTAAGGGAAGTAGGGGCATTAGGAAATATATAATTTTGTAAATACACGATTGATACACCTAATATAAATATAATGATATTCCTTTTTATTTTTTTCTTTATATTGAATGCTGTTTCAAAATATTTAGTTATAAAAAATATTCCCATTATAATTGTAATGAATGTATTAAAGAACCAATGAATTGATAAAAAGTTTTCAAGATTGTTAATTACTCCTCCAATACTAACTTTACGTTGAACATAATAAGCAGGTAAACGATAAAACGAAGCTAATTCTGGGGTAAGGACCCCTGCCACTAATATAAATACGATTGTCATGAAGATGGGACCTAATATAAAACTTCCAATAATAATTTTATTGTTGTGTTTCTTTTTAATAATCATATTTTTAGGTATTACCGTCATTATTATAAGCGGGGTAAATAAGTAAGATAAAAAATTCATCACATGGGGAATTATAGGCATAATTCCATTAATTAATATTGGTTTTAAAAAATAAGCATTAAATTGAAATGCTAACGATATGATAATAATTGCTATTAAAAATAAACTAATATAGAAAAGAATTTGAAAAGTTCTACCAATTACTTCTATCCCTTTAAATACTGCATATATTGCTATTAATACATAAATTCCTGCTATAAAATTGTTTGGTGTTTTAACTAAATAGATCGATATTGCAAAAATAGTAGTACTCCATAATTCTAGTAACATTAATATGTAAACAAATACAATTAATAATACATTAACAATAACCCCGCCAATTTTGCCAAATAAAATTTTATTTTTTTCAAAAATATTTTTATCAGGTTGATAGTTAAAAATATAGACGTACATTAAAGCTGGAATAATACTTAAAGCTATACCAATTAAAGATGTTACCCATATATCACGCCCTGAAAGGGTAAACATACTGGTAATACCTAATCCAACAAAAAGACTACCAGTTAAAAAGAAAATTATAATTCCTAATTGAAAAGCACTAAACTTTCCATCAGTTTTCTCCATCTTATCACCTTTCTTTTGGAACATCTATAGTTGCGCTTATTCTTATTACTTTAATATTGCTTTTAACTGTTGTTTCTATTTTGGGAAATATGTCATTCCATATTTTATTTTGTTTTTTCCAATATTTATAGTGGTTCCTATATAAGAATTCACCATATCCAAAAACATCTGAATTAAATTTTTGAATTTTAGCTATAACTTTTTCCATTTCTTTTTCCATTTCTTTGTTAACCATATCTTCAATCTTTTTAATATTTTTGGGAATTTCTAAATCAATTTTACAGTTACATTCAGTTAAAGCAGCTTCTCCGTTTATTATTACTTCAGCATGCGGAATGTTTTTGTTTGGTTCAACATTTAGTTTTACTTCTAAGCCATCAATTACAATATTACCATAATTTTTTTCATCATCACATTTAAATGAGACAGTAGTAGTTTGTACCTTTCCTCTAATCATTGAATAATAAATCCCCTCATTTTCATCTATATAACCAATTAATTTATCTTTTTTAAAAACTCCTGTTCCAACTATTCTTATTTTAGTTTTTGCATTTGTCTCTTTTATATTATCATTATTAGTTGCTCCTTCGACGGGACCTTTAATTTCTACGGCAGCGATAGTTGGATGGCGTCCTTCGGTAAAGAGGCAAGTAATTACATCATCAAATGATGCATTACTAAGTGACCCATAATATCTTGTAGTAGCTTCAAAATTAAAATGTATACTTTTGCCAGTAACACTTTCTAATGGTTGAACAATTTCTAACACATCTATAGCTTTTGAATTTTTCGAAATAACGGTAGTAAATATTTTTCGAGCCTCAGCATCACGCATAAAAAAATCTATGAAATCATTAATCCCCTTTTTAGCTGCTTCCTCACCAATAACAAGCAAATCCATGTGACCAAGGTATAATTTTTTAGGTGATTCAACAACCATTTTAGTAATAGCTTCTCTAATTGTGGGAGCTTTCATTTGATAAACAAAGGCAGCTGCTTCTTCACTACCACCACTCCCTTGAGTGTTAGTATTTACTTTTTTAGAATTTATTATTTGAGCACTAACACTTATTTGATCATCTTCAATGTCTATGCCAATAGCGGATACAATCGCTAAATTTTCAAGTTCACGATAATCCCAACACCCAGTTAAAAGCAGTGCAAAGGAAACTATTATAATAATTTTAAGTGTTCTCATTTGATTGACCCCCTTCATCAGGTTTTACATTAATTAATTTACGTTTCTTAAACTTTTGTTTATTTGTTATAAATAAAGCATCGCCTTGTTGATTTAGGGAAAAAGGGGCAAAAGGAGTTAAATATGGGATACCAAATGATTTTATACTGCAAAGATTGATGGTAAAATACAAACCAGCCATCAAAACACCAAATAAGCCTGCAACAGAAGCAGCAACAATGAAAATTAAACGCCACCATCTAATTCCATTTACAATGTCGGCTGAATAGGCGATTAAACCACTAATAGCAGAAATGGAAACTACTATAATTGTAATAGGGGATACGATACCAGCCGCTACAGCTGCTTGACCTAAGACTAATGCTCCAACGATTGATAATGAACTACCAAAAGCAGTGGGGGCTCTGGTATCGGTTTCTTTTAATATTTCAAAAATTATAATCATCATGATTATTTCGATAGTTGTTGGCAGGGGAACTCCTTCTCGCTGAATTGAAAAATTAAGTAATAGGTTAGCAGGTATTGCTTCTAAGTTAAAAGTACTAATAGCAATATAAACAGCAGGTACTAAAATTGTAATTAAAAGAGCAGTAAATCGAATAAGTCTTGTCATTATTATATTTGAACTTTTTTGATAGTAATCTTCTGGTGTATGTAAAAAATCAATTAACATAACTGGTATTATTACAACATAAGGAGTGTTTTCAGCAATGATAACTATACGCCCTTCAAGAATATTCATACTTGCAAAGTCAGGACGCTCAGTTGATAAATAATTTGGGAATACATTATTTTCATTACCAGAGATCATTTCAACGACATAATTACTATCAAAAATAGCGTCAGTATTAATGTTTTCTATCTTTTTTGTAACCTCATCTATCAACTGTTTTGAAGTTATGTCCTTATCATACATTATTCCAATTTTAGTCTTGCTTTTATTACCAACAATAAATTCATCAAGCATTAAAGAAGTTATTTTAATTCTTTTTCTAATTAGTCCAATGTTGATTTGATAATTTTCGGTAAACGCATCTTTAGGACCTTTAGTTACCGTTTCATTTTGGGCTTCTGCTATACCACTATCTAATTTCGCTCTTGATTCTATAGATATAGCGATACTAGAGCCATTTATTAAAATAACGGTAAATCCACTAAAAATATTATAAAATAGATCCTTGTAATTAGTAATTTTAACAGTTTTATGAGATGTAATATTTTGTTCAATATATTCATACAAATTATGAATATTTTTATCATATAATCTTAAATTTTCTAAAAACTCTAAAATATAATCATTAATAATAATTTTATCTGATAATGATTCACTGAAAATAACGGCAATATCAATATCATTAATAGTTGTTTCTCTAATAATGATATCTGGATTTTCATTAGTTTGGGTTTTAATTTTATTTATAATCTTTTTTATATTAGCTTCCAGTTTTTCCATATAATCCCTCATTTTTAATTAGTATTATCAAGTTTCATCTAGTTTATTAAAATATAGTATTAAATACCGCTTAAAAACAATATGTGTAAGGGATTATGAAATTGTAAAAGTAATTTTAATGGTAACGAACAATTAATATTTTACTTTATAATTTAAAAGAAAATAGCAATGAAAAAAAGTTATAAAAAATCGTATTAAAATACAATTTCATATGGTATTATAAATTTGATACATATTATATATGGAGGTAATATTATGAATAAAATTAAAATAATTGCTATTGTTGGATCACTACGAAAAGATTCATTAAATCGTCAGTTGGCTTTAGCAGCCAAAGAAATAATTGGAGAACAAGTTCTTTTTGAATTGCTTGATTATCATGATGTTCCCTTAATGAATCAGGATATTGAGTGTCCAGCTCCCGAATCTGTAAAACGTGTTCGTGAAGCGGTAAGGACAGCAGATGGAATTTGGTTTTTTACTCCCGAATATAATCATTTTTTCCCGGGTGTTTTAAAAAATCTTATTGATTGGTTATCTAGGCCAATTAGTGATAACGAAAAACAGGTTTTAGATGGGAAATATGCTGCAATAAGTGGTATATCACCTGGTATGGCTGGAACTAGTTTAGCCCAGGACCATTTAGTTACACTTATTAGTTATTTAAATATGGATGTTATGAATGTTCCAAGGCTTACGATACCTAATGCTATAGAACAAGTTGACAGTAATGGTAAATTATTATTAGATAAAAGTAATCGTTATTTAAAACAACAAGTGTGTGCTTTTATAGATTTCATTCAAAAACACAAGTGAAAATCAAATTGTTATACGTATTATGACTATCCAAGTGTAGTATCTAAAAAAATCATAATTACAAACAGCATTGACCTGCACCAAAAGCCACTACAAAAGGCTGCAGCTACTAATATCACTCCTGTTGCATCATCTCTAACCAAATCAAGTTGAACCGTGGTAAAAATACAATCATTTTAGCCTCCAAGCCAAACCTAATTTTATAGTATAAATTTTATAATTAATGGTTATTACTTTAAACTTTTAATTAATAATAATGTATATATTTGAAAAAAGGGTAAAAGATAATGTTGAACAAAATAAGGAGGAAAATATGGAAGAAAATAATTGCATTGAACAATATCAAACTTGTATTGACGCATGTATAAATTGTTCACAATCATGTTATGAGTGTTTTACTGCATGCCTTAACGAAGAGGATGTGAAAGACCGGGCAAGATGTATAAGTTTATTAATTGAATGTGCTAAAATGTGTGAAATGTCTGCCACCATGATGTCTATGAATGCAGAGTTTATTGTTGATTATTGTGATTTGTGTGCAGATGTTTGTGAAGTTTGTGCTGATGAGTGTGAAACATTTGAAGATGAACACTGCACAGACTGTGCTGAAGTTTGCCGCATGTGTGCTGATGAATGTCGTAACATGGCCACTGGCAATGTATCTGAAGAGGAAGATGAAGATAATGATGAGAGTGAAGATGAGGAATCCGAAGATGATGAAGATACTGAAAATGAGGACTCTGAAGATGATGAAGAATAAAAGACACAAAGGTGTCTTTTTTGTATTAAAGGGTTAGATACATCTTATTATAATAGTATATTTACTTTACAATGATTAATACTATAAACGAAAATTTAACCCATTTTAGGAGTGATGATAATGTCAAAAAAGATAAATCGAAAAGCAATGATAATTGAAGAAAAAACATCACAGCTAAATACATCACTAAACAATGTAATCATTACTAATTCGTTACAGGAAAATATTGCTATTATGAAGACCTTATTTGTTGATGATGATTCATTTATTATTAGAAAGATAGATAACAATAACAATGAAAACATTCACTTTGCTATTACATACTGTGATGGAATGGTTGATGCTACATTAATAAGTGATAATATTATTAAACCATTACAAATTTCAAATAACATATCAAATGATAACATAGTTGACGATTTAATTAAAAAGATTGTTCAATTAAATAAAATAAAAAGGACAAAAAACATCAAGGACATAGTAGTAGATATTACTTATGGTGAAGCTATATTATTTATAGATGGAATCAACGAAGTTCTTATACTAAATACAAAATTGACAGAAAAAAGGGCCATTATGGAACCAGATAGTGAAAAGATATTAGCAGGACCACGTGAAGGTTTTACCGAATTACTGTTGACTAACATATCTCTTATTAGACGAAAACTAAGAACTAATCAATTAAAATTTCGGTACTTAGAAATAGGAGATATTTCTCATACTAAAGCATGTATATGTTATATTGATAATGTTGTTAATCGTGAAGTGTTAAATGAATTTAAAAAACGTCTGAAAAAAATAAAAATTGATGGTGTTTTAGATACGGAATATGTTACAGAATTAACTAAAAATAACAAAATATCCCCATTTAGAACAACAGGCTTTAGTGAACGACCTGATGTTATTGTGGCTAGATTACTAGAAGGAAGAATTGCCTTTTTATTAGATGGAACGCCTGATGTTTTAACGATACCATATTTATTTGCAGAAAATTTTCAAAGTAGTGAAGATTATTACTATAATTATTATTACGCATCTTTCTCAAGGCTTCTTCGTATTTTGGGCTTTCTTTTGACTATTTCAATCCCAGCATTATTTATATCAGTGGGTGTTTACCATAAGGAAATGCTTCCAACACCGTTATTTATTAATTTTGCTATTGAGCGGAGTTCAGCACCATTACCAGCTGCCGCTGAACTATTTGTTATGCTTATTATTTTTGATCTTTTAAAAGAAACGGGGGCCAGAATGCCATCTAAGGTAGGGGAAGCATTAAGCATAGTAGGAGTAATTGTAATTGGCCAAGCTGCTGTTGAAGCTAGGTTGGTGGCTGCTCCAACTATTATTATCGTTGCTCTTACCGGTATTACAAGTTTAGTAGTTCCAAAGTTAAATGCTTCCATTATTTTTGCAAGATTTTTTCTCCTATTTTTAGCAAGTTCGTTAGGGTTATATGGATTCATTATTGGTTTTACACTATTGTTAATACATATATTAAACTTGAAGTCTTTCAATGTCCCACAAATAGATTTGACTGGTAATTTTAAATTCCAAAATATTAAAGATATTTTTTTTAGATCTCCAATGTGGAAAATGATTAAACGACCTAAAAATCTTTCAAAAAATAAGACCAGACAATCACAAACTGAGGTGAAACAGGATGTATAAAAATATCAAAGTAATAATAATCGTATTAATTTCAATCCTATTAACTGGTTGTTGGGATTATGTTGGACTTAATGAAATAACCACTGTAACCGGTATAGCTATTGATAAAAATTTTGAGACTCAAATGTATGAACTATCATTTGAGATAATTGATTTGGATAAATCAGCTAAAGATAAAACAATGAAAACAAAAGTTATTGAATCCCAAGGTATAACACTATTTGATGCCGTGCGTAATGCTAAACGCAAATTATATAATAAGTTATATTTTAGTAATGCCCAAATAATAATTGTAAACTACGAAATAGCTAAAGAAGATGGAATGAACACCATTGTAGATTTGTTTTTTAGGGATACTGAAATTAGAGAAACAATTGACTTTGCAATTTCATACAAAAGAAGTGCCAAGGAACTTCTTCTCCAAAGGGAAACTGACACATCTAGTATTGCATATACAATTAAGGATATAATCAATGAAGATAATATGATTACAACAGCTACTAATTACTCAAGTATGTATAATATGATTAATACACTTGAAAACGAAAGTATGGCACTCAATTTACCTATGTTTACTATAAATGAGAATGAAAAGGTTGTAGAACTATATGGAATAGCAGTTTTCAACAAAGATAAGTTAATTGGTGAATTAACTAATGAAGAAAGTAAATATTTTTTATTTATCGATGGCAATTTAAGTGATGGGGTAATTCCCCTTAAACATAAGACTAAGAATAATAAAACTGATATTTACAATTTATCATTAGAAATTTACGAAAGTAAAACAAAAAAATCATATACATATAAAAATAATAAATTTACTTTCACAATTGAAATTAATGCTAAAGTATTTCTTGATGAGTATAATAATCAAATTGGAACATTAAATAAAACTGATATAAAAAATATAGAAAAAGAAGCAGAAACGCATTTAAAACAAAGAATTTTAGAACTGATTAATAAAGTGAAACAAAAACAGAAAATTGATGTTTTTAGTTTCAGTAATTTGGTTTACAAAAAAGATTACACTTTATGGAAGAAAATGTCCAAAAATTGGGACCAGATGTTTATAGATTCTGATATTATTGTTAATGCGAATGTAAAAATATATAATACGAGTTTAAAAAAATAAGGAGGAATAGTGTGAAATTTGCAATTATCATAATATTATATTTTATAATCATTATCACAGATTATCGTAAAATAATTAAAGAGAAAAATAAGAAGATAACTATTATTTATACATTTTTTCTATTATTTTGTTTTTCTATATCAATACTTAAATCATTAGATGTTAATATTCCAAGTCCTTCTCTTGTAATTCAAAATATTATTGAAAGTTGTATCTAATCATTAAAGATTGGAGGGAGATAAATGACAAATGAAAAATTAGGCAAGAATCAATTAATATTTTTGATAATATTATTTATTGTCGGTAGTAATTTTGTTATAGGTGAAAATAGAATGTCTGAGCAAGACTCATGGTTATCTATGATTATTGCAATAGTCATTTCATTAATTATAGGAATTATGTATTCAAGAATTATTAAATTAAATCCTAATAAAGATTTATTTGGTATAGTAGAATATTTATTTGGTAAGATCATAGGTAAAATAATTACAGTATTAATTATATGGTATGCAATACATTTAGGGGCAATGGTTGTATGTAATTTTACAAAATATATAGAAACAACCATCTTATTAAAAACACCTGATATTGTTGTGTCACTCATATTAATATTAGTGACAGTTTATATTGCTAAGAGTAGTATTACAACATTTGGCAAATGGGGAATTGCAATACTACCAATTATTATTATTGCTATGTTTTTTACTATCATTATTGCAATTAAAGATATTAATGTGGATCATTTAATGCCATTTTTTAATCACGATTTTAAGGCAATATTTAATGATAGTATAAAAATGACAACCTTTCCATTTGCTGAAACGTTTTTATTTCTTTGCTTAGCATCTTTTTTCAAAAAACAAGATAGTCCATATAAAATATATACATGGGGGATTATATTAGGAGGAACCGTTTTATTGGTTGTATTTCTTCGTAATGTGACTGTTTTAGGAAAAGAACTGCTTTCAAAAACGTATTTTCCATCATATGTTTCAGCAAGGATCATACAATTAGGATCATTTTTTACTAACATTGAAGGGGTAATTACAATTAATTTTATTCTTGCTGGTATTACTAAAATTAGTGTTTGTTTAATAGCAGCAGCCAAAGGAATGTCTCAATTATTTAATACCAATAACTATAAAAAATTAGTTGTTCCATTAGGTCTTTTTCTATTAGCTTTATGTAGTATTTTATATAAAAGTGTTTTTGAAATGTTTAATTTTTTCAATGTATATACAATATATGCTATCCCCTTTCAAATAATCATTCCATTAATAATTTGGATAGCATCGGAAATAAAGGTGAAAAAAAATAGAGTTCAAACTTAGATTGCCTTTTTCTTTAATGTGCATTAAAATATTAAATGAAGAATTATGAGGTGCTTATGAAATTATTATTACATATGTGTTGTGCTCCTTGTTCAACATATCCAATTAAATATATGAGAGAACAAGCAATTGATATAGATGGAATATTTTTCAATCCAAATATTCATCCAATTGATGAATTTGAAAGAAGAAAAAATACTGTCAAACAATATTCAGAGATGATTAATCTAAATGTTGAATATTTAGATGATTATATGGAAGACACATGGAAAACCTATGACAATCAAAATGATGATAGGTGTACTATGTGTTATACCATAAGATTAGATAAAGTAGCTAAAACAGCCAAGGAAAAGGGATATGATGCCTTTTCTACATCATTACTAGTAAGTCCTTATCAAAAACATGATTTAATTAAGCAACTAGGAGAAAGATTTGCTAAAAAATATAATATTGCTTTTTATTACTATGACTTTAGACCATTCTTTAGAGAAGGCCAAACTATAGCTAAAGAAATGAATTTATATAGGCAAAAATATTGTGGGTGTATTATTTCATATAATGAAAGATTAGAAAGAGTAGATAACAAATAATAAACATAGGAGAAAAATATGCTTAAAAACTTTTATGGGTTTGGTATTCTAACCGTAATATTTTATGTTTTGGCAGTTATTCTTGGGGGATTTTTAATACCAGATTATAATCATGTAAATCAAGTTATAAGTGAAATAGATCCTTTACTAAATGGATTAGAGAAATTTATAGTAAATCTAATCTTTATTTTTTATAATTTTTTTGGCTATTTATTTGGTTTAGGAATGTATAAAAAATATGTTAATAAAAGAATTAGTTTTAAATTACAGGCTATATGTATTTTAATACTTAATGTAGCAGGTTTTTTAATGATAATTTTTCCTATGGGTTCCATAGGTAGTACTATGACCTTAAGTTGGTGTATACATATTGTTTTAGCAACCATCTCAACGCCATTAACTATAATAATTTGTTTACTAGGATTTTGGGCTTTTAAAGATATTAAAATGAAGTTTTTTTCCTTTGGAGCAAGCATATTAATTTCAATATTCAGTATCATTTCTTTTTTTTACATTGTGAATTTGAAAGCGGGAATGGGGTTGTTTGAAAGAGTTGTAACTGGAATATATTTCATGTGGTTATTAATATGCTCACTTCATCTAAAAAGAAAGTCATAGATATGGCTTATTTTTTTTTATCATGATATAATTTACTATAGAGAAGTGATAAAATGTTTAATGTTAATAATTTAGGAAAATTTAGGGAAGACGAATTAAAAACAATATCTTTAAATTTAACAAAGGAAGATATACATAATTTAGTCTTAAAATTAGATGGTAAGGCAACCAAAGAAAGGTACCAAGCTCTTTTTATATTAAAATTTAGATCATATGAGCAAAATGACGTTTACTCACATATGAATCTATTTATTAAAAAACTAAATAATAAGGATTCTATGCAACGTAGTATTGGTGTCACTCTTATTGCAGCTAATGCTAAATGGGATGATAATATAATAGATGATAATATTGAATTATATCTTTCAATTACGGAAGATGAAAAGCCTATAACCTCTAGGCAATGTATTCAAGCCCTTTTAGATATGATTCCATATAAAGAGCAATTATGGGATAAAATAATTGATTAATTAATCAATATAAATATAAAAAATATTAAAGAAACAATGAGAAAATTAATTGTGATTGATTCTATAAAAGTTTTAAATGTTATTAACAAGAATAAAGATAATATTAAAATTAATAAATATTACAGTTGGATTGTAGGGAGTAATCTTTTTGATGATAAAACAATTAAAGAAATTAAGGGGTATATAGCAAATTAGGAGGTATTATGAACGATATTATAAAATTTTGGGGATCAGTCATAATAATTACTGTTATATTAGTAATAATCACGATTTGTTTAATGAAGAAGTTTAAGCACAAACCTATACGTAAATATATACCTGGTCTTATGATATGGTTTGTTAGTATTATTTTACTAATTATAGCAATCTTTTTTTCAAAACCAATAGAAGACTTAGGTTATTTTATAATGTCAATGATTACTGGCCTTATATGTCTTATAGTTATTATAATAACGGTACTATTCGATTACATAACAAAACAAAAAACAAAGAAATAAATTATCTTTGTTTTTTTTGCAATAATATATATACAGGTGATAACATGAAAATAAGATTAGGTTATGTAGCTATAAGCAAGAATTTAAATGTCACTTCATCAAGTATGATGACATATTCACACTATACAAAACTTGGCTATCGAAGAGGTATGGAAAAATTAGATAAAATAATAATATCCAATTTTAGAGATTTAAAGACTATTCTTCAATATAATATTTCTAATAATATAACTTTTTATCGTCTAACATCAAATTTAATACCCTTATTAACGCATAAGAAAGTTCGTTTTAACATTGATAAATATAAAATATATTTTGAGGACATTGGTCAAATGATTAATGAAAACAATATGAGAGTAGATACCCATCCAGATCAGTTTTGTGTATTAAATAGCATCAGAGAAGAAGTAGTTAAAGATAGTATTGTTATGCTAAAAACTCACTATCGGATATTTAAACTAATGAAAATAAAAGGTCAATCTATTCTCCATGTAGGAAGTGGTGCTAGAGGTAAAAATGAAGCTTTAAAAAGATTTGAGGAAAACTTCAAAAAGTTAGATAAATATATTCAAAAAATAATTATAGTAGAAAATGATGATAAGATATTTAATATGATAAACACTCTAAAACTATGTGAAAAATTACATATTCCTTTTGTCTTGGATTATCACCATCATAAATGTAATAATACCGGGCAAAAAATCGAAAATTATATTGAGAGAATAGTTAACACTTGGCATAATAAAAAACCTAAAATGCATTTTTCTTCTTCGAAAAGTAAAAAAAATAAAAGAGCTCACAGTGATTATGTTGATGTGGACGCATTTATTAAATTTATTGACAAGATTAAATTTATTGATAAAGATATTGATATAATGTTAGAAGCAAAAATGAAGGATATCGCTTTATTTAAACTAGTTGCCGATTTAAAAGCAAAGACTAACTATGAATTTATAAATGAAAGTACTTTTATAGTAAATTAGTATAATTTGTGTTAAAATTTTGTTAGGTGATATTTGTGGAAAATATTATAAATGAATATAATGCAATAAAAAAGCCCGAAGAATTATTAAATTTTATGAATAAGTATATAAACTATGGTTATATAGGAAGCGAAAGTGGAAAATTACATGTATGGGAAGACAATGATTATCAAGATAGTTTTGAAAACGATTATGCTTTAACGTCGCCCATACAATTATTAAGAAATAGATATGGTCAATGTTGGGATCAAGTTGAATTAGAAAGGGATTGGTTTTCAAAAAATAATTATAAGTTTAAGACTTTATATATTATGTTTTTATTTGAACATAAAAATAATTTTCCAACTCATTCATATTTAGTTTTTCAAAAAAATAATAAATGGTATTGGTTTGAGCATTCTGATATTATAAATACTGGAATACATGAATTTGATTCATATGAAGAAGCTATTAAAGGGCAATTAAAAGCACATATTGATTTTACTAAAACTTATATTGATATAACTAATGAAGATATAAAACGAATTGTCATATTTGAATATGAAAAGCCCGAATATGGTATATCAATGACTGATTTTATTGATAATATCATTGATAATGGAAAGAATATTACGGAAAAAATTATTAGAAGTGAGGAATAATATGAAAGTAGCAGATAACTGGCAAGATTATCAAATAATAGATATGGCTAATGGAGAAAAGATTGAAAAATGGGGGGAATATATATTAAGACGTCCCGATCCTCAAATCATATGGGATAGTCCTACTTTTGAAAAACAAAAATATGATGCTATCTATCATCGCAACGATAAAGGTGGAGGTTATTGGGAGAAAAGAACAAGTTTAAAAGATCATTGGCAAATAAAATATAATGATTTAACATTCAATGTAAAATTAATGGGTTTCAAACATACTGGAGTATTTCCTGAACAATCTATTAATTGGGATTACATGATAGATAAAATTAAAAATTCAAATAGAAAAATCAAAGTATTGAATTTGTTTGCATACACAGGAGCAGCTACAGTAGCCTGTACTTATGCAGGAGCCCATGTAACTCATGTTGATTCATCTAAAGGTATGGTTGATTGGGCCAAAGAAAATATAGTTGCCTCTAATCTGTCTGATAAACCTATTAGATATATTGTAGATGATGTAATTAAGTTTGTGGAGCGTGAAATTAGACGAGGAAATAAGTATGATGCTATTATTATGGATCCTCCTTCGTTTGGAAGAGGCACTAATGGTGAGGTATGGAAATTAGAAGATAATTTATTTAAGTTAGTAGAATTATGTGTCAAAGTATTAAGTGATAAACCTTTATTCTTTTTAATCAATTCATATACGGCTGGATTATCACCTAAAGTATTAGAAAATATACTTAATCTTACAGTTAACCAATCATACAAAGGCGTTGTTAGCGGTGGCGAAATTGGCTTACCTATGAAAAATTCAAGCGTTGTGTTACCATGCGGTATATATGGAAGGTGGGATATTAATGAATGAAATATTATATGAAGATAACCATATAATCATTGTCATTAAAGAGCCTAATATTCCTGTTCAAAAAGATGAAAGTAAAGACAAAGATTTATTAACAATAATAAAAGAATATTTGAAAAGTAAATATAATAAACCAGGCAATGTATATCTTGGGTTAGTACATCGTTTGGATAGACCAGTGGGTGGTATTATGGTATTCGCGAAAACATCAAAAGCTGCTTCTAGATTAAGTGAAATGATTAGAGAAAATAAATTAAATAAAACATATCTAGTATTAGTTCATGGCAAGATGGATAAAGAATATGACAGCTTAGAAAATTATTTACTTAAAGATGAAACTACTCATATATCAAAGGTAGTATCAAATAATAAGGGAAAGAAAGCATTGTTAGAATATAAAGTACTTAATTATAATGAAAAAAATGACATATCTTTACTTGAAATAAAATTACATACTGGTCGTCATCATCAAATAAGAGTTCAATTATCAAATATCAATCATCCAATTTATGGAGATCAAAAGTATGGTAAAGATAAGGTTGGCATCCAAATACATTTATGGGCCTCAAAGTTGTCTTTTATTCACCCCACAAAAAAAGAGATGATGGAGTTTGAAAGCATTCCCCGTTGGGCTACAAAACAAGGATATTAATGTATTCTTTTTTTGTCGAACTATGTCGATTGATTATGATTGATATATATTATGAATGATAGTAGAATATAAACTTGTATTACCAAGGGAGCAATAATATGTTGGAAGAATTATTATTAAAAGGGAAAATAAGTTATGTTGAAAAAATTTCAAAGATAGGGGATATTAGTAAAGATATTTTGAAAATTGAGTACATAAACAAAACGCATTATATTTTATGTACTTTTAAAGGTATAAAATTAACTAATATTATGTTAATAAGCTAATTATTTAGTGTATTATATTAAAAAGTATTAATAGTTTCTTCAATGTTTTTTAATTAATATAATGTTTTAAAAGGATGTTTTCAAAAACATTTTTTTAAGTTATAATAGAGATGGTGATAATAGATGAAAATAATATGTATTGGGAATGCTACTTATGATATTACAGTTCCGTATGATGGATTTCCCGTTGAAAATACCAAAAATAGAATAAGTGATTTGGTTGAATGTGGTGGTGGTCAAGCCTCTAATGCTTCATATCTTCTTGGAAAATGGGGAACGGATATCACATTCATTGGTGGTGTTGGTAACGATGACTTTGGTAAACGCATTATAGAAGAACTTAGTAGTGCTGGAGTTAACACTGATTTTATTGAAATAGATCAAGATGCCAAAACCACACTAGGTATTGTTATTGTTAATAAAAACACTGGGAGCCGTACTACCATTGGATATCGTGATTCAAATATGGGATTATTAAATAAATACGATGATATAAAAGCTGATGTAATATTAATTGATGGTACAGAAAGAAGGGTATCAGAAGAAGTTATTGAGAATAATCCAAATGCTATAACTATAATAGATGCTGGAAGATGTAATGATGATGTTATAGCCTTAAGTAAAAAAGTAAAATATTTAGTATGTTCTAAGGATTTTGCAGAAGAATTTACAAAAATAAAAATTGATTTGGACAATCCTAAATCAATTAGTGATATTTATTCAATCATGAATAACGAATTTAGAAATAATATTGTTATTACACTGGAAGCTAAAGGTTGTTTGTATATGAAAGATAGGGAGATTAAACTAATGCCTAGCATTAAAGTTACTCCAATTGATACAACAGGAGCAGGGGATTTGTTTCATGGAGCCTTCACTTATTGTATGGCTCAAGGATATGATTTCGAAAAGAGTTTAAAAATATCAAATATTACAGGAGCTTTATCAGTAACCAGAATGGGATCCCGTAATTCTGTTTTCCCATTAGAGGAAGTAATGAAAAAATATGAAGAAAATATTTGAAGATGTATTTATAAAAAATTATCCAACACTTGATCTACATGGATATGATAGGGACACAGCAAGAGTAGCTGTCAATGATTTCATTGATGAGAATGCTAAATTAAAAAATAATGATTTAGTAATTATTCATGGGATTGGAACTGGTATTGTTAAACAAGCAGTTCATGATACTTTAAAAAATAATAAACTAGTTATGGATTATAAATTGCATCATTTTAATATAGGAATGACAATTGTAAAGTTAAGATAGAAGGTGAAATAATGGCCTACATTAAAGGATATTTAAAACAAATAATATATAAGACAGATAAAGGTTATGTTGTAGGTCTATTTAAAGTAATTGATACTGATGAACTATCAAATTACCTTAATAAAAGTATTACTTTTACAGGAACTTTCCATGATATGAAAATGGATGTTGATTATATATTATACGGAGAATTTATTGAACATAAAAAGTATGGTTATCAATTTAATGTCTCAAATTATGAGCAAATAATGCCTGAAACTAAAAATGGTGTTATTTCTTTTTTATCGTCTAAATTATTTCCTGGAGTAGGTGTTAAATTAGCAACTAAAATAGTAGAAACGTTAGGGGATAATTCACTAGAACAAATAATTGAGAATTATCACAATCTTTTAATTGTTCCTTCAATGACTGAAAAGAAAGCTATGAAAATACAAAATATATTAAAAAGAGAAAGTGAAAGTTATAAGATAATTGTTGATCTACAGGATTTAGGTTTTTCAATGAATGAAGCATCTAAAATATATAAATACTATAAAGAAGGAACAATGAATATTATTAATGATAATATATATAATTTATCAAATGATATTGATGGAATTGGTTTTATAACTGTCGATAAGATTGCAGCCAAATTAGAATACAGACAAGATGATGAAAGACGTATTAAGGCTTGTATTATTTATGTTATGTATGATTTATGTACGGCTAATGGGAATATATACAATGATATAGAAGACATATATTTGGGTGTTACAAGTTATTTAAGAATTAATTTTTCAATAGATGATTTTTATTATTACATGTTAAAACTTAATAAAGAAAATAGAGTTATTATTGACCAAGAAAAATACTATTTAAAGAGTTATTATGAAGCTGAAAATTATATCGTTATGTATATTACTAATTTAATAAAAGAAGAAAATAATGATTATGGGGATATTGATAAACATATAAAAAAATTAGAGAATGATTACAATTTAAAATACAATGATAAACAAAAACTTGCTATTAAACAAAGTTTTATTAAGAACTTTCTTATTATTACAGGTGGACCTGGTACTGGTAAAACAACTATTATTAAAGCTATAGTAGGATTATATGCTAGATTAAATAAGATTGATGAAGTAAAACTTGATGAACACATATCTATGTTAGCGCCAACTGGTAGAGCAGCTAAACGTATGATGGAAACAACAGGCGTAAAAGCCATGACTATTCATAAATTTTTAAAATGGAATAAAGAAACTGATAGTTTTGGAATAAATGAATACAATAAAGCAGAAACTAAGTTTGTTATAGTCGATGAGGTTAGTATGATTGACCATTTTCTTATGTATAATCTTTTTAAAGGACTACCATCAGATGTAAAAATTGTTTTTGTTGGTGATCACCATCAATTACCCAGTGTTGGTCCCGGTGAAATATTAAAAGATTTAATTTTGACTGAGAAAATACCAGTTATTGAATTAAATGATTTATATAGACAAAAGGAAGACTCTTATATTGTTACTTTGGCCCATAATATAAATAAAGGTATTATTCCAGATGAATATGATTATAAACATGATGATTATAACTTCATTGAAACAAAAAAAGATAACATTAGTAATATGATTTTACAATTATGTGAAAAAGCAATTGAGAAAGGTTATTCATATAATGAAATACAAGTATTAATCCCAATGTATAAAGGTATTAATGGGATTGATAATATAAATTTGATGTTACAAGATATATTTAACCCAAAAAATCATAAAGAAAAAACATTTACCCATAATAATGTTGAATACAGAATAGGGGATAAAGTCTTACAAATAAAAAATAATAATGATTTAAACATATCTAATGGTGATATAGGTATTATTGAAAATATTGTTTATAATGATGGTGAATATTCGATATTTATTGATTTTAATGATGAATTAATTGAATATAAATCAAAAGATTTTGAGGATATAAAATTGGGATATGCCATAAGTATTCATAAAGCTCAAGGTAGTGAATTTGATATTGTTATACTACCAATGGATTTATCATATAACCGTATGTTATATAGAAAATTATTATATACAGCTGTCACAAGAGCAAAAAAATCATTAATTATTGTAGGGGAAAAGGAAGCACTCAAAAAAGCAATTATTAATGAACGTGAATTAAAGCGTAAAACATCTTTAACAGAACATTTAACTATATTATTAAACGAATAAATCAAAGCATTTTAGACACTATAATAATGATATTGTATGATATCAATCATATTTTTCAAGCTTTGAGGTGATAAAAATGAAAAAAGGTATTGCTATGATGCTCTTAGGCATAGGTGTAGGTATGGGTGCCTTAGCGACTTACCAACAATATCGTAATGGTAATATGCAAAAGATGTATAACAAACTAGCAAACAAAACACAAAAAAGTCAAGGAAATATGATGTAGTTAAAGCCCCTATAAGGGGCT
>CAZQOT010000011.1:0-15361 GCA_964595115.1 uncultured Muribaculaceae bacterium
AAAAACTTCTTCATCAGTAAGATTTACACCTTTCCTGCATTCTTTAATCAAATTTTTATAAGAATTGTAAGCTTTTCTAGCATAATAAGTATATCTTTCTTTTCTACAGCCACTTCTAGATTTACAACCATTGCAAACATAGGGGGATTTAGATAATTTTTCACATTTGAAATTATAATTAGGATCTTCATATTTTTTGTTTATAGACCAGTTTTGTGGCTTATAAAAAATCTTGTTTCTATCAATTTCTCTAATTAATGTTGAATGTGGTCTATTTAATTCTTTAGAAATTTGGTTTATGCATTTTTTATTATTTAATCCATCTTCTAAATTAACTCTTTCTTCATAAGAAAGGTGACAATAGTTATTTGCCATAAACTATACCTCCTTAAATGACAAATAAATTGCTTGGAAGTTATTATATATGATTACAAAACTAACTGCACATAAATTGTGCACTTTAAATTTTAATCTACATTGTTAAAAAAAGGGTAAAGTGAAAAAGTGAATTCCAGTTTAACATTAAGTTGTAATATGTAAGAGAAACGTCCATAAATAAAGGATGTTTTTTAATGCATGGATATGAAAAAATCAAAAAAGGTGGTAAAATACTAGGCGAGGAAACAAAAAAAGCCACAACGAAAACACAAAAAGAACAATCTTTTTAAAAAATGAAAGATTAAATTCCGTTTGTGTAGTGTTAATTGAGTATTAAGTTATGGGTGTTTCTTTGATGAAGAAATAAAGTTGGATTATTTCTTCTTATGCTTCAAAAGATAGGGTTTTAATATAACTTCATCTCTTTGAAGTTTTTTAATATTTAATAAATCTAAAATTTCTTTTGAATATAAAAATTCAAACATTTCATATGGTGTTTTACCATTAAAGCATTCTCTTGGTGTGTTATTGATATGGGTAAATATAAGGTCTATATCATCTTGAGTAATATTATTAAGAGATATTTCGTTAGGGATAATATCTCTAACATAGTTGTGATTGTTTTCTACTTGCGGTTTTTGAGCAGCCTGCATAGGATCACAATAAAAAATGTTAAGTCTTAATTCTCCAGTATCTTTATTAAATTCAAATAACTCATTCTTTTGAAATTCGACACCTCTATCGGTTAAGATAAGAGAAAATAAATTTCTAAACATATTATAACCAAGTTTTTCTTCTAATAAGTCAAGAGTACTTGCCATAGATGAAGATGTTTTCTCGGTATGAATAAAGCCAATCATAAAATTACATTTTTCAAAAATGAGAGTTTGAATATACGGACCAGACACATTGTTATAAAGGGTGTCCATTTGAACAGTATGGACATTTGGATTTATTTCTACAAATTCCAAGTAATCTTTGTATGTTCTACCAGTATAATTAACCGGATCTTTTCTTTTCTTGAATTTATTTTTGAATTGTTTTCTTTTTACTTTTTCTTTTAGTGAAAGGTTGTTTATACCAAAGTCATTAAATATACCATAATCAATATAATTATATATAGTTCTTTTTGATTGTTTGATTTCTGGATGAGCTGATTTAATTTGATATATTGATTGTCCTTGATTAATTAGAGGAACAATAATATCGGCTATCTCTTTTCTTTCTGTTGTATTTAAATTGATACCAGTTCTATAATCAACTAAATCGTTTTTGTATTCATCATTAGCCTTGATTGCATAATAAAAGTAATGATCCAGATGGCAACCGTTCATTTTCTTACATTTGTTACAGGCACCAGGGGAACGATCTCTTCTTTTACAAGTTGCCTCCTCATATCTTTCACATTTTTTGATACATTTTTTGCATTCATTAAGATGAATACAAATACTACGATGATAAAAGACATCTCTTGGATGAAATTCTCTATGCTTTCTTATTTCTTTTGCCACTGTAGTAGGATCTTTACCGATTGTTTTGGCAATGCTTACTTTATTTGCATTATTTTCAATACCAGCTTGTATGATTTGTCTTTCTTCTAAAGTGAGGTGGGTATTATCATAGATATGTTTCTTTTCCATAAATAAAAACTCCTTTCAGATAAGAAACACCCGAGGAGTTATTATATCAAAACTGGAATTTAATTTTACACTTATCCTCAACTGGAATTGATGTAAGACTAAATTCTACTTTTTAATACTTAAACTGGAATTCACTTTTTCACTTTACTTTGTTAAAAAAAGTGAAAAAATATCATTTTTCCTCTTGCATTTCATATAATGTATTTGGTATAATGATATTCGTGTGACTGCTTAGATGTGCAAGGTTGCTGATACACCAGGTTAAGTTGTTAAACTAATTATTGGGTTTCAGGTAATTTGGACGGAGCAAGTCTATACTAGATATAGGCGAAGGGAGGATATTATGGCAAATAAAGTACGCATCAAGCTTAAGGCTTATGATCACAGAATCCTTGATCAAGCAGCTATCAAAATCGTTGAATCAGTTAAAAGAACTGGGGGTTCAGTTAGTGGACCAGTACCACTTCCAACTGAAATTCAAAAATATACGATTTTAAGAGCTGTTCATAAATACAAAGATTCTCGTGAACAATTTGAACGTAGAACTCATAAGAGACTTATTGACATCAATAATCCAAGTAAGGAAACGATTGAGGCACTAACTCATATTGATTTACCTAGTGGTGTTGATATTGAAATTAAATTATAATTAACAAAATATTTAGGAGGAAAAATATATGAAGAAAGGAATCTTAGGCCGCAAAATGGGAATGACACAAGTATTTACTAACGAAGGTAAATTAATTCCTGTAACGGTTATTGAAGTCGAACCTAACATCGTAACACAAATCAAAAACAAAGAAACTGATGGTTATGATGCTATTCAATTAGGGTTTGATACAAAAAGAGAAAAACTAAGCAACAAACCAGAAATGGGTCATGCTAAAAAAGCTAATACGACGCCTAAGCGCTTCTTAAAGGAAATCAGAGATGTAGATGTTACAAACTATACATTAGGTGAGGAATTTAAGGCTGATATTTTTGAGGCTGGTGAAATAGTAGATGTAACAGGCACATCAAAAGGAAAAGGCTTCCAAGGTGTTATTAAACGTCATAATCAAACGAGAGGTCCTATGGGACATGGTTCACAATACCATCGTGGAGTTGGTTCTCTTGGAACAATGCTACCAATGCACGTATTAAAGGGTAAAAAATTACCCGGACATATGGGTAGCGAAACAGTTACTATTCAAAATCTTGAAGTAGTTGCTGTAGATCTTGAAAATAATGTAATTTTAATTAAAGGAAATGTCCCAGGTGCTAAAAAATCACTAGTTATAATTAAAACATCTGTTAAGATGCCCGATGTTAAAAACAAAGCGCCTGAACTTAAAACATATGCTACAGATGAGGTTGCTCCTGAAGTAGAAGAAACTTATGAAACAGAATCATTTGATTCTGCAGAAGAAGAAGCAGAGGATAAAGAAGCCGAAGAAGTAAAGGAAACTACTGAAGAAACAGAGGAAGTAGCATCTGAAGAAAATGAAGAAACATCACAAGAAAGTGAAGAACAATAATCACTTTGGTGGTTAGATTGTGATGGAAGGAGGAACAAGATGTTAAAGATCGCTCTTTTAAATATAAAAGGTGAAAAAGTTAAAGATATACAGTTAAACGACTCTATCTTTGGTATCGAACCAAACAATCAAGTCGTTTATGATGCTGTTGTTTTAGCGGGGGCGTCGCTTAGACAAGGGACTCATAAAACTAAAACTCGCAGTGAAGTTCGTGGTGGTGGGAAAAAGCCATGGAAACAAAAACATACAGGTAACGCAAGACAAGGTTCTATCCGTTCGCCACAATGGAAAGGTGGCGGTATAGTTTTTGGACCAATACCACGCAGTTATGATAAGAAAATGAATAAAAAGGAACGTAGATTAGCTCTTAAATCGGCTTTATCTTATAAAGTTAGAGAAAATGAAATGGTAGCAGTTGATGATTTTATTATCAATTCTCCAAAAACAAAAGATATGATTGAAATTATGAACAATCTTAAAGTAAATAAATCAGCTTTAATCGTTGTTAAAGAATTATCAGATAATCTTATTTTAGCAGCTCGTAATTTATCAGATTTAAAAGTAATAAGTGCTAATGAAGTAAATACCTTTGATGTAGTTACTTACGATCACTTAATTATAGCTGAAGATGCTATAAAATCTATAGAGGAGGTGCTTGCATAGTATGAATAATAATTTTGATATCATTAAAGCACCAATTATTACTGAAAAGAGTCAAAACATTGCATCTAATGATCGCAAATATGTATTTAAAGTAGATGTAAAAGCTAATAAGACACAAATTAAACAAGCTATCGAAAGTATTTTTAAAGTAAAAGTAGAAAACGTTAATACAATTAATGTTAGAGGCAAGAAAAAGAAAGTTGGTCGTTACGCAGGTATGACTAATAAATATAAAAAAGCCATCGTTACTTTAGCTCTAAATAATAAAATCGATCTATAAGGAGGATGTATATGCCAGTAAAGAATTATAAACCAACGACGCCTGCAAGAAGAGGCATGAGTACCCTTGTTAATAGCGAGATTACAAAGCGTACACCAGAAAAAAGTTTGGTTGTTAAATTGAATAAAAATAGTGGTCGTAATAATCAAGGAAAAATTACTGTTAGACATCAAGGTGGTGGCGTTAAACGTAAATATCGCATTATTGATTTTAAACGTAATAAATTTGATGTCCCAGGTACTGTTACAGCTATTGAATACGATCCAAATAGAAGTGCTAATATAGCTTTAATCACTTATAAAGATGGTGAAAAAAGATATATTATAGCTCCTTTAAATTTAAAAGTTTCAGATACTATTATTAGTGGCGAAAATGTTGACATAAAAATTGGGAACTCATTACCACTTATGAATATTCCAATTGGTAGTACTATTCACAATATTGAACTTCGTCCTGGTAAAGGTGGCGAAATAGCTAGATCGGCTGGGACAAGTGCCCAAATTTTAGGTCGTGAAGGTAAGTATGTTTTAGTAAGATTAAAAAGTGGTGAAATGCGTAACATTTTAGGAACTTGTCGTGCAACAATTGGTGAAGTTGGTAATACTGACCATGAATTAGTTAATTATGGTAAAGCAGGACGTGTTCGTAAGATGGGTATTAGACCTACAGTTCGTGGTTCTGTTATGAACCCTAATGATCACCCACATGGTGGTGGTGAAGGTAAAGCTCCGATCGGACGTAGTAAACCAGTAACACCTTGGGGTAAACCAACTCTAGGTTATAAGACACGTAAGAACAAAAAAACTTCTACGAAGTTTATTGTTAAACGTCGTACGAAATAAAGAAAGGGTGAAATAATGGCAAGAAGTTTAAAAAAAGGGCCGTTTGTTCCAGAAAGATTATTAAATAAAGTTAGGGAATTAAATAAGGCTAATAAAAAAGAAGTCATTAAAGTATATAAACGTGGGGCAACAATCTTCCCAGATTTTGTTGGTCATACGTTTGCTGTTCATAATGGTAAAGAATTTATTCCAGTTTATGTGACTGAAGATATGGTAGGACATAAATTAGGGGAATTTTCACCAACTCGTAAATTTGTTGGTCATGGTGGAAGCAATAAATAGTAAGTATTACTTGGAAGGAGGACTACTATGGAAGTACGTGCGGTAGCTAAAGGGATTAGAATATCAGCTGATAAAGCTAGACTTGTCATCAATTTAATTCGTGGCAAGAACGTATTAGAAGCAAAAAATATATTGAGAAATTTGCATAATAAAGCTTCAAGAATTATTGTTAAAGTATTAGATTCTGCAATAGCAAATGCAGAAAATAATAATGGTTTAAAAAAAGAAAATTTATATGTCGTGAAATGTAGTGTTGATGAAGGGGCTCCAATAAAAAGAATCATTATAGATTCTAGGAGTCATACAGGTCGTAATGATCATGAAACTAGTCACATTACAATTATCGTGGCTGAAAAACAAGCATAAGGAGGTGTAACTGATGGGTCAAAAAGTTAGTCCAATAGGACTTAGAGTCGGTATTAATAAGGATTGGCAAGCTAAATGGTATGCTAAAAAAAGCGAAGTTGGTACTTTAGTAAATAAGGACGTCAAAATTCGCGACTTTTTAAGTAAACGTTTAAAAGATGCTGCCATTGCTGACATTATTATCGAAAGAAAGAAAAATAATACAGAAATATTCCTTCACACAGCTAAACCTGGTATTGTTATCGGTCATGGTGGTGAAGAAATAGAAAAATTAAAGAAAGAATTATCTGCCTTAGTTGATGAAAATATCAGGATTTCAATCATTGAAATAAAGAAACCTGATTTATCAGCGCAAATCGTTGCTGATCAAATAGCTCGTCAAATAGAAGGTAGAGCATCTTTCCGTATTGCCCAAAAACGTGCTATAAAAAACACTATGAGAGCTGGAGCTAAAGGTATAAAAACATTAGTATCTGGTCGTTTAAATGGTGTTGAAATGGCTCGTAGTGAAGGTTATACAGAAGGAACGATTCCACTCCATACTTTAAGAGCAAATATTGATTATGCAACAAGTGTCGCTCATACCACTTTTGGTTTAATAGGGGTAAAAGTATGGATTTATAAAGGTGAAATCCTTCCTAATAAACCTAAAAAGGGAGGTAGTAACAATGTTGATGCCAAAAAGAACGAAATATAGAAGACCTCACCGTGTTAGATATGAAGGTAAAGCAAAAGGTAATACAATATTACACTTTGGCGATTATGGGTTAATGGCTAAAGAAGGTGCTTGGATTACATCAAATCAAATCGAAGCGGCTCGTGTTGCTATGAATCGTTATATGAACCGTGGTGGTAAAGTATGGATTAATATTTTTCCACACTTGGCTAAAACGAAAAAACCGCTTGAAACTCGTATGGGGAAAGGTAAAGGTTCACCTGAACAATGGGTTGCTGTTGTGAAGGAAGGCAAGATTATGTTTGAAGTTGCAGGTGTAGCAGAAGAAGTAGCTAGAGAAGCACTTAGACTTGCAATGCACAAATTACCTATCAAATGTAAGTTTGTAAAAAAAGAAATAGGTGGTGAAAGCTATGAAGGTTAAAGATATAAGAGACTTGACCACTGAAGAAATCATTAAAAAAATTAATGAAACAAAAGAAGAATTATTTAATTTACGTTTTAAACAAGCAAATGGTAGTTTAGAAAAACCTCATCGCATAAATGAACTCAGAAAATTTGTTGCGAGAGCTAAAACAATCATTCGTGAACGTGAACTAAAGAAAGATTGAGGTGTTAAGTCCTAATGAAAAAAAGAAATCAAATTATAGGTAGAGTTATTAGTGATAAAAATGATAAAACAATTACTGTTGTAGTTGAGACTTATCGTACAGATAGATTATATGGCAAGCGTATAAAAACAACAAAGAAATATGCAGCTCATGACGAAACTAATGCTGCTAAAGTAGGCGATAAAGTGTTAATTGAAGAAGTAAAACCACTATCTAAGATGAAACGTTATACTTTAGTAGAAATACTAGAAAAAGCTGTAATATTATAGTCTTATACTCTTAAGGAGGAGGTATTCAATATGGTTCAACAAGAAAGTCGATTAAAAGTTGCTGATAATTCAGGAGCTCGTGAGCTTTTGGTTATTAGGGTTCTTGGTGGAAGTAAAGTTAAGACAGCTAACATCGGCGACGTTGTTGTCGGGACAATTAAGAAAGCGACACCTAATAGTGCATTAAAAGCAGGAAAAGTTGTAAAAGCTGTTATTGTTAGAACAAAACAAGGTGCTAGAAGAGAAGACGGATCTTACATTAAATTTGATGATAATGCATGCGTTATTATTAAAGATGATAAAACACCAGTTGGGACACGTGTTTTTGGCCCTGTAGCTCGTGAATTACGTGAAAAAGAATATATGAAAATTATATCTCTAGCGACTGAAGTGTTATAGGAGGTGTTTTATGAAATATAAAACAGGAGATAAAGTAATTATTATTGCTGGTAAAGACAAAGGTAACACTGGTCGTATTAGCAAAGTATTAAAAAATGAAAATAAAGTTATAGTAGAAGGACAAAATTTAGTTAAGAAACATATAAAACCAAATGCTAATGATCAAAATGGTGGAATTGTTTCTGTTGAGGCTCCTATTCATGCATCTAATGTCATGTTTATGGACGAAAAAACTAACAAAAGAGTTCGTAAACCTGTAACTACAACTAAAGAAACAAAGAAAGAAAATAAAGAAGTTAAAAAAGCTGCCCCTAAAAAGGCTAAAGCGAAAAAAGACTAGAGAAGGAGGGTATTTATGAACCGCCTAAAAGAAAAATATGTAAAAGAAGTTGTTCCTAGTTTAACTAAGAAATTTAAATACACTACTGTAATGGCAGTACCAAAAATCGAAAAGATTGTTATTAATATGGGAGTTGGAGAAGCAACTGGTAATAGTAAACTTATTGAAGCAGCAGTTCATGATTTAGAACTTATTACAGGTGCAAAACCAGTTATAGCAAAAGCTAAAAAATCAATAGCAGGTTTCAAATTAAGAGAAAATCAAGCTATAGGTTGTAAAGTTACTTTAAGAGGAGAGGCAATGTACATATTCTTAGAAAAGTTAATAAGAATAGTATTACCACGGGTTCGTGATTTTAGGGGTCTATCTCCAAAATCATTTGATGGAAGAGGAAATTATACATTAGGTTTAACTGAACAATTAATATTCCCAGAAATTGTTTACGATGATGTAGTTAAAGTTCGTGGTATGGATATTACAATAGTTACAACAGCTAAAACTAACGAAGAAGCATTACATCTTTTAACCGAGATGGGCATTCCTTTTAGAAAGTAAGGAGGATAAAATGGCAAAGAAAAGTTTGATTATAAGAGCTAACAGACCTAAGAAATTTAAAGTTCGTGAATATACAAGATGTGAACGTTGTGGCAGACCACATGCTGTCTTGAGTGATTTTAAATTATGTCGTATTTGTTTTAGAGAACTTGCATACAAAGGACAAATCCCTGGAATCAAAAAGTCTAGTTGGTAAAATGGAAGGAGGATATTTATGTTAGTAAATGATCCAGTTGCAGATATGCTTACAAGAATTCGTAACGCTAACCAAATGCGTTATAAAGAAGTATCTATGCCTAATTCAAAATTAAAATATGAAATAGCTAAAATCTTAAAAAATGAAGGATTCATAGCTAGTTATAAAATTGAAAAAGGTGATATTCAAGATAATTTAGTTTTGACTTTAAAATATAGTCAAAAGAAAGAAAGAGTAATTACTGGCTTAAAAAGAATTTCAAAACCAGGATTGCGCGTTTATGCTAAAGCCGATGAAATTCCAACTGTTTTAAATGGTTTAGGGATAGCTATCGTATCTACTTCAAAGGGGCTTATGACAAATAAACAAGCTCATAAAGAACGTTTAGGTGGAGAAGTTTTAGCATTCATTTGGTAACAATTACATAAGGAGGAGTTAAATATGAGTCGTATTGGAAATAGAATACTTACAATACCAGAAAAAGTAGAAGTTGAATTAATTGATAAGACTCTTACTGTTAAAGGACCTAAAGGCGAATTATCTCTTAACATACCTAAAAATGTAATTGTTAAGGTTAATGAAGGAAATATAACAGTCGAAAGAGAAAATGAAGAACCACAAACCAAAGCACTTCATGGCACGGCTAATGCTAATATAGCTAATATGTTAATTGGTGTTGGTGAAGGGTATCAAAAAGGTTTAGAAATAATTGGTGTTGGATATCGTTTTAATCCACAAGGTAGTAAACTTACTATCAATGCAGGCTACTCTCATCAAGTTGTATTAAATGTGCCTAAAGGCTTAACAGTTGAAAGTATTAATAATACTGAAATTGTAGTTAAGGGTCATGATAAACAAGCTGTTGGTGAATTTGCTGCTAATATTCGCAAAGTAAGAGGACCAGAACCTTATAAAGGTAAAGGTATTCGTTACAAGGGTGAGTATGTTCGCCGTAAAGAAGGCAAGAAGGCCTCTAAATAATTAAGAAAGGAAGTCTATTATGATTAAAAAAGAATCAAGAAATGAAGCTAGACTTGTAAGACATGCACGTGCTAGAAAGAATATTCATGGTACAGCATTAGAACCAAGATTATGTGTTTTTAGATCAAACAGTAATATTAGCGCTCAAATCATTGATGATGAAGCGGGTGTTACTTTAGTTAGTGCTTCATCATTAGATAAAGACTTAAAAATTAACAATGGTAGCAATGCAGAAGCTGCTAAACTAGTTGGGGCCTCTATTGCAAAGAAAGCTATTAAAGAAAAAATTAAGAAAGTCGTTTTTGATAGAGGTGGTTACCAATATCATGGTCGTGTAAAGGTATTAGCTGAGGCTGCACGTGAAAACGGCTTAGAATTCTAAAGGAGGGAAACGATGGAAAAAGAAATTAGACAACCAGTCGAAAGAGAACAAAAAGAACACGAAGAAATTGTCATTGACGTTAAACGTGTTACTAAGATGACTAAAGGTGGACGTCAATATCGTTTTGCAGCTACCGTCGTTGTTGGGAATCGTAAAGGTTCAGTTGGACTTGGAACTGGAAGAGCTCATGAAGTTCAAGATGCAGTTAAAAAAGCGGTTGTTAACGCCGGCAAAAATTTGATAAGAGTACCTCTTATTGATGGTAGAACAATTCCACATGAAGCTTATGGTATCAGTGGAGCTGCTAAAGTTTTAATCAAACCTGCTAAAGCCGGTAATGGTATCATTGCTGGTGGACCTGTCAGAGCTGTTTTAGAATTAGCTGGTCTAAGTGATGTTATTTCAAAATCATTAGGATCAAATACCAAAATTAATATGGCTAGAGCAACAATTATAGCTCTCGATGCCCAAAAAACAGTTGAAAAAGTTGCAGAACTCCGAGGAAAATCAGTAGAGGAGATTTTAGGCTAATGAAATTACATGAATTAAAACCCAATGAGGGTGCTATAAAGATAGGAAAAAGACTAGGCCGTGGATCTAGCAGCGGTACAGGTAAAACTAGTGGTAAAGGGCACAAAGGCCAAAAAGCTAGAAGTGGTGGCGGTGTAAGACCAGGCTTCGAAGGTGGACAATTACCATTATATAGACGTATACCTAAAAGAGGATTTAGCAATGCTGATTTTAAGATTAGATATGCTACTATTAATGTTAGTGATTTAAATCGTTTTGAAGATGGGACAACAGTGTCACCAGAATTATTAAAAGAAACAGGAATGATTAAAAATCAATTAAATGGTATAAAAGTTTTAGGAAGTGGGACTCTTTCTAAAAAATTAACAGTTAGAGCTCATAAATTTTCTGAAACTGCAAAAAAAGCAATAGAAACAGTTGGTGGAAAAGCTGAGGTGATCTAAAATGTTTGCATTTATAAAGCAAATATTTAGTCCTAAGAATAAGGATATTCAAAAAAGAATATTATTTACCCTTGGAATATTGTTCATTTATAAATTAGGGACAATGATCCAAGTTCCAGGGACTGAATCAATTACTAAGAATTTGGGATTTTTAGAATTAATGGATGCTATGGGTGGAGGCGCTTTTAAGAAATTTTCAATATTCGCATTAGGGGTCATGCCATACATATCAGCATCTATTATTACCCAATTATTACAAATGGATATAGTTCCATATTTTTCAGAATTAGCAAAACAAGGCTATTCAGGTAGAATGAAAATAAATAAGATTAATCGTTATATAGGGATTGCTATTGCTTTCCTTCAAGGTTATATCTTCTCTTTTGCCTTTTTACCTCAAAGTGCAAGTCCTTTTGAATATATGAGAATATCTATCATTCTTACAGCAGGAACAGCATTTGTGCTATGGTTAGGTGATCAAATATCACAAAAAGGTATTGGTAATGGGATTTCACTAATTATTATGGGTGGTATCTTAATGACTACTCCAACCATGTTTGTTGAAGCCTTCAAACAAATGGTAAAACTAGGTAGTACGCAAGAACTAGCAATGGGTATTGTATCATTCACTTTATTTGTGATAGTATACTTGGCAATTATAATAGGAGTTATCTTTGTTCAACAAGCAGAAAGACGGATTCCAATTCAATATTCAAATAAAACAACTAGTGCTTATGGAGCTAAACAAACATATATGCCTATTAAAGTAAATTCAGCTAGCGTTATGCCGGTTGTATTTGCTTCAATGGTCGTTGCAATACCTGCTACTATAGCACAGTTTGCTAAGAATGAAAGCATTGTCTTATTCGTCCAAAAATATTTAAGTTATGATACAGTAACAGGTTTTATATTTTATATGTTACTAATTCTATTCTTTACTTATTTTTATACATACATGCAATTAAATCCTGAAGAAATGGCATCTAACTTCCAAAAGCAAGGTGGCTATATTCCAGGAATTAGACCAGGTAAGGAAACCTCTTCATATGTTAAATTAGTATTATCTCGTTTAACAATTGTAGGAGCTCTATTCCTAATGGTTATTGCTGGTTTACCAATTATATTTTCAAATTTATCTAATTTGAGCGGTAATATTACTATTGGGGGAACAGGACTATTAATTGTAGTAGGTGTAGCACTTGATACTTATAATCAAATAGAAAGTAGATTGTTAACAAGAAATTACGGGGGAAGATAATGAAGAATATTATATTTATTGCCCCACCTTTTGCAGGTAAAGGAACACAATCTGATTTATTAAAAGAAAAATATAATATGGCTCATATATCAACAGGAGATCTCCTTCGAGCTGAAGTTGCAACTGGTTCTGAAAAAGGAAAATATATTTTTCAAATTCAAACTAGTGGTGGTTTAGTTGATGATGATATTGTCCTTGAATTATTAGAAAAAAGATTAAGAAAACCCGATTGCAAGAATGGTTACATTTTAGATGGCTTTCCAAGGACTATTGAACAAGCTAAAAGATATGAAGATATGTCTTCTAAATTAGGAGGTCATAAAGATTACATTATATATTTAGATGTCGATAGGGAAATCGCTAGAGAAAGAGTAATAGGTAGATTATCTTGCCCTAATTGTGACAATGTTTATAACAAATACAAAGATAAAATAGAAGATAACAAGTGTCCTAAATGCTCATCTGAATTGTTTAAAAGACCAGACGATAATGAAGAAACATTTAAAAATCGCTTTGATACATATTTAGAAAAAACAAAGCCATTAATTGATTATTATAAAGATCTAGGAATTCTTCATGTCGTTGATGGTGGGGTCAATAAAGAATATACCTTCCATCAAATAGAAAATATTCTAAAGGATGAAAAATGATTAATATAAAAAGTAAAAGGGAAATTGAGTTGATGAGGAAGGCTGGTCATATTGTATATTTAACTCATCAATATTTAAAGCCTTATCTGAAACCAGGAATTACAACTAAAGAACTTGATGAATTGGCAGAAAAATTTATTAGAGGTAAAGGAGCTACACCATCGTTTAAAGGATACGAAGGATTTCCAGCTGCTATTTGTACATCGGTTAATGATGAAGTGGTGCATGGAATTCCAGGTGATTACAAATTACAAGATGGTGATATCATCGCTATTGATATTGGTGCTTGTTACCAAGGATATCATGGTGATTCTGCTTGGTCTTATGGTATAGGAAATATTAGTGAAGAAAAAAAGTATTTACTTAAGCATACAGAGGAGGCTCTGTATGTGGGATTAAAACAAGTCAAAGGCAGTAATCAAGTAGGAGATATTGGTCATGCTGTTGAAGAGTATGCCATTAAACATAAATTGGGTGTTGTAAGGGAACTTGTGGGTCATGGTATAGGTAATGAGGTTCATGAAAAACCAGATATACCTAACTATGGAACCCCTCATACAGGACCAGTACTAAAAGAAGGTATGACGATAGCTGTTGAGCCAATGCTCAATTTGGGTAGCAGAAAAGTAGCTATCCTAGAAGACGGATGGACGATAGTTACTCAAGATGGAAGCCCATCAGCTAATTTCGAACATACAGTCTTAGTAACAGAAAATGGATATCTTATATTAACAGGAGAGTGAATAAATGGTTAAAAATAACACCATCGAAGTTGATGGTAAAGTATTAGAAGTATTAAAAGGTGGATTCTTTAAAGTTGAATTACCAAACAATCATACCGTAACAGCTCACGTTTCTGGTAAAATCCGAATGAATTACATACGCATTTTACCAGGTGATACGGTAACACTTGAATTGTCACCTCTTGATTTAACACGTGGGCGAATAATTTATAGAAAATAAGGAGGTTGTACTATGAAAGTAACACCATCAGTAAAGAAAATTTGTGATAAATGTAAAATAATTAAACGTAATGGAAAGTTAATTGTTATTTGTGAAAATCCAAAACACAAACAAAGACAAGGTTAGGAGGTATTATAATGGCACGTATTAAAGGTGTAGATTTACCAAATGAAAAACAAATGGAGATAGCTCTTACTTCTATTCATGGAATTGGAAGAAGTTTATCAATGAAAATATTAAAAGCAACCAAGGTAGATCCTAATAAGAAAGCTAAAGATTTAGATGATGAAGAAACAACACGTATTCGTGATGAAATTTCTAAATACTTAGTTGAAGGCGACTTGCGTCGTGAAGTAAACATGAATATAAAAACGAAGATGGAAATTGGTAGTTACCAAGGAATTCGTCATCGTAAAAGTTTACCAGTTAGAGGCCAAAGAACTAGTCGTAATGCAAGAACACGTAAAGGCCGTGGTAAAGTTGTTGCAAATAAGAAGAAAGCTAGTTAATATCTAAAAAAGGAGGTTAAATTAAATGGCATATAAAGCAAGAAAACGTAAGACAAAAAAGAATGTTCCTGAAGGATATGCACATATTCATTCAACTCAAAATAATACTATTGTAACCATTACTGATAAGGATGGAAATGCTATTAGTTGGGCATCAGCAGGAACAGTTGGTTTTAAAGGCTCAAAAAAAGATACCCCGTTTGCAGCTGGTTTAGCAGCTGAAGCAGCAGCTAAAGTAGCAATGGACGCTGGTATGAGAAAAGTAGAAGTTTTTGTAAAAGGATTAGGACCTGCTCGTGAGACAGCAATGAGACAATTACAAGCATCGGGATTAGATGTAACAGCAATTAATGATACTACACCAATTCCACATAATGGCTGCCGTCCACCAAAACGTCCTCGTAACTAAAAGAAAAGGAGTGATTTATAATGACTAAATCTAAAGCAATGGAAGTTGCAACTGAATCTGAATTAAAAGTATCGGTAAGTCTTGAATATAGTGAGGCTAATGATAACAGTTTGATTTATGAAAAATCACAATATAAAATAACAGAATATGTCGAAAACAACTTTTATGGAAAATTTGAACTAGAACCACTGGAAAGAGGTTTTGGTACAACTTTAGGTAAT